>NZ_CAKJTM010000070.1:14312-26750 GCF_917627345.1 Protofrankia sp. CiP3
CGTTCGTCGACGTTGCGGGCGATGTCGCGCCAGCCGAGGAGCCAGCCGCGATTCCAGCTGTCACCGAGGGCCTTGTCGATATGTTCCTCGGCAACCCAGTAGCGCGGCCGGGCGACCGTATCCGGATCGTCATGCTGCTCGACGGTCAGGCGCGGGAGCGTGCCCTGGTTGGCCTGGGCCCTGGTCTGGCCTTCGTACGTACCGTACCGGTGGTCGTAGAGATGCAGCATCTTGGCCTCGAACAACGGCAGCATCCGCTCGTCGTCGCGAATGAAGGTGTTGCCGTCAGCCTCCCACCCCTCGTCGAGGAGCTGCTTTTCGCCGCGGAAGAGACCAGAGTCATTCGCCATGTCGAGCATCCGGAGGAACGAAATCTCCCACGGGTTGTCGGACTCATCCCTCCACAGGACGGGAACACGGCGATGGATCCCGATGGTGATCTCTGCGTCCCGACGGGAACGGAACACCGGCGTCGTGCCGCTGTTCGGGTTGACCAGTAGCAACTCCTCAGGCGCGAGAATGAACTGGCGCTCGACTAGATCTCGGATGTATCGAGTCGAGAAAGCGAACCGTGCCTGATGTATCCGCGCGCCACCTGTCGCCGCCAGCAGGGCAAAGCGGACACGGTGGTCGACTCCCGGGAAAATCTTTGCCTCGTTCTCGAAGTCGAGGAAGGCGCTGAGCGTGGACGTCTCGATCAGGTGGCGAAAGAAGGGAGCAGTTGTGTCGCCGGTGGCGATGCTGGTAGGAAGAATCACTCCGAGCCGTCCGTGTGACGCCACCACAGACAGGTCGTGCTCGGCGAAGATCTGGAAGGTGTTGATGTCGCCGCGGCCAGTGAGGGGGTAGCGGCCGGAGTCGTGGGCGAAGCGGCTGGCGAAGTCGGAGTCGCGCAGTGCCCGTTGATACTCCGCCCACAGGGCCGGGCGTTGCTCCTGAAGTTTTTCGATCATCCGCTTGCGGGCGGCGGCATTCGGTGACTCGGCGATCTCCGGGTCGCGGGTGGCGAAGAACTCCTTGTCCTGGAGTTTGACCCGCTCCCAGGGCGGGTTCCCGAGGACGCAGGTGAAGCCGCCGGGTAGAACGTCGGGGAACTCCAACGGCCAGTGGAAGAAGCGGTATTGCTCCCGGAGCTGGACGAGCATCTGGAGCTGGCCGACGGTCAGCGCGTCCGCGCCGATCTCAGCGATGGCGGCGATGTCCCGGGTGGTCGGTGGCGGCGGGTCCGCGCGTAGCTCTACCACCGGGGCCGGTGCTGCCCCGATCCCTCGGGCGGTCTTATCCGTGGCGACAGCCTTCGGGTCAAGACGGTGTGGCCAGGCGAAGGCTGCGCACCAGGCGTCGGCGGCGAGCCTGGCACGGGCGAGGTCCGGGTCGGCCTCAGCCTTCCGCCACTGGCCGATTTTGGCGTGCACGGCGGCGAGGTCGATTTCCGGCGCGTCGCCGAGGCGGCGGAACGCGGCCCGCCACGCCTGGCTCGGGTCGGCGAAGGGAAGTTCACCCTCGCCATGGCCGGCCTTCGTCCGTTCCTCCCGGTTCCGTTTGCGGTACGCGCCGAGCTGGGCGGGGTCGTCGCCGGTGAGTGCGGTGAACGCCTCCTCGGGCAGGCCGGCGTCGACCAGGTCGGGGGTGGCGCCGATGAGGGCGTTGCCGACCTTGATGTGGGCGTCGAGGAAGGAGAAGGGCCGGCCGGGGTCGAGGGCTTCCAGCCAGAGCGCAACCTTGGCGAGTTCGGCGGCCAGCGGGTTGAGGTCCACCCCGTACAGGCAGTGGGCGACCACGTCCCGCATGGCGGTCTGGGTCGCCGCCACCGGTGGTTCGGCTTCGCCGGTGCGGACGGCGGCGAGGCGACGGGCGATGCGCCGGGCCGCGGCGGCGAGGAAATGACCGGAGCCGCAGGCCGGGTCGCATACGGTGACCGCGAGCAGGGCCTTCTCCGGATCAGCGGCGGCAACCACGGCGTCCAGTACAGGGTCGAGGGCCTCGTCGAGCAGGACCTCGACGAGGCCGGGTGGGGTGTAGTAGGAGCCGGTGGTCTTGCGGTCGTGGCCGGCGGCGACGTCAAGGGTGAACACGCCAGTCTCGGGATCGAAGTGCGGGACGAGCTCAAGGAGGGACTCGTAGATGCCGCCGAGTTCCTCGGCGCCGAGGTTGCGGTAGTCGATCGGTCGGGGCAGGCCGGCGTCGTCGCGGATGACCGACAGCGCCCGGACGGCGGCGAGCAGGTCGGCGTTGGTCAGCGCGGAGGCGGCCAGTTCGCCGAGCATGCCCGGCTCGTACATGCCGCCCAGGCCGGGCAGGGCGAGCTCAGGCAGGCCGGTCTCGGTGCCCAGGCCGCGGAGCAGCACGTGGTGCGCGGTCCACAGGTCGCCATGGCGTTCACCGCTGATCCGCCGGCGGGCGAGCCTACGCAGCCGCGTCGTGGAGAAGTAGCCGGTGTAGATCTCGCGCGCCCGCCGTGCGGCGTCCGGTGGATGCAGCAGGTTGCGGTCCTCGGCGACGAACAGGACGAGAAGCTGGTAGACGACGCGCAACAGCAGCCGGTAGTAGTCGCGGCTGGCGAGCGTTCCGCCAGACAGCGCGGCGCGCAGGTCGGTGTTGGCGGGGTGGCGCAGGAAGCCACGGCCCAGGGCGGTCAGCGCCTGGGTGACAGCGCCGCGCAGCGCGGTCAGCGCCCGGGTACCTCGTACGCTGCTCTCGGCGCGCCAGAGTTCCAGCCAGCAGGTGTCGGGGCGGGCGTCGCTGTCCGGTCGGGGTTCGACCCGGCTGGCGTGGGCGACCAGCCACAACAGGGCGAAGTCGGCGAACACCTCCCCGTCGAACATCGCTTCCAGGTCGAACTCGACGTAGGCCTGGCGCACGAGGGAGGCCGAGTCCCGCAGCAGCCGGAGCTGCAGCCCGTTGGAGACGAACCCCCACAGCAGGTCCGGGGAACGGTTGAGCAGCTCCTGCACCATCGAATGCGGTGCAGCCCGGGCTGCGCCGGCCAGGCCTGCGGTGCGATGGTCGAGGCTGACGCCGGCACCGAGCAGGTGGATCGGGCTGTACGCCCACAGGTGCGACACCGGATATGTCTGGCTGCCCGCCGGGCTGTCGACGGTGACGCCACCGGCGGGAGCGGTCGGTAACCGGCCGTAGCCGAGCTCGTCGAACAGCACCCGTAGCCAGCGGCTGCGGGTCACCTCGATCTGCGCGCCGGTGACCAGGCCGGGTGGGACGACCCGCCGGAAGGCGGCCCATGCGGCCTGCAGCCGGGTGAAGGAGCGGTTCGCGGCTTCCCGCAGGGTCTCCCGGCCGACCAGGCCGTAGTCTGCGGGCGCGAGCCCGGACAGGTCGCGGCCGGCGGCGACGGCGGCAAGCGCGTCGGTGGACAGCAGCCCGCCGACGCTGCGCACAGTGGTGAAGCCGCCGGCGGATGTCCCGCTCATGAGCGCGCCGCCGGCAGATGCAGGTACACGCCGAGGATGTCGGCGGGACGCTGGGCGGTGACGGTCAGGCCGCGGCGGATGAGGTTGCCGGTACTGCCGGCGGCTTCCCGCACCCGGCGGTGGCTGGCGAGCAGGTCCGCGGCGAGGGTGTCGCCGACCTCGTCCAGATGGCCGGTGAGGGCGTCCAGCTTGGCGGTCACGCGGCGCAGGTCGATCACGGCGAGGTCACGGGGATGATTCGCGGCCGGGCGGGCGGCGAGCTGGGCGGTGATCTCCTCCTCGTCCAGCCAGCTCGGGTTGATCGGGATACCGGTGAAGCCGAGGATGCGCGCCTCCTCGGCGACCTGCGGGCGGGGGCCGTCCCGGCCGGGCAGGGTCAGGTGCAGCCGGTAGCGGACGAGCAGCAGCACGGTCCGGCGGTCGACCGCGTCGGTGACCATGACTCCGCAGCGACGAGCGGGGCGGTCATCGGGGTCAACGCCGACCGGGTCGAGAGCGGTGTCGAGGACGTAGCGGGCCAGCGTCTCCACGGTCTCGTCGGTGCGGGTCAGCACGGCCGTGCCGGGCGGGGCGGGCAACGACCGGACGAGGCGCAGCTCGGCGCCCGAGCCGATCTGCCCGCGCAGGTCCAGGGGTAGGCCGGCGGTCGGCGCGGTATAGGTGTCGCCGTCGCGGCGGGCGGGGGCGCGCAGCGCGGCCAGGGTGGCGAGGGTGAACTCCTCCACCTCGGCGGGGCTGCCGAGGCTGGCACGCACGGCCAGCACCTCACGGCCAACCTCGTCGGGGCGGATCTGCTCCTGGGCGAACAGGGTGCGGGACCGCTTCTCCCGTTCGGCGGCGGATGTCCAGCGGTCCAGCAGGTCCGCCCGGGCCGCCTCCCCCACCCCTTCCAACTCAAGTTGGTCGGGATCGCCGCCGGTGGCCAGCACTCCTTCCAGGACGGCGGACAGCACCGTGTCGGAGTCGGCCGGGACCGGTACGGACACGCCCGTGTCCCGGCGGATCGCCTCGTGGCGACGCAGCAGGACACCCAGCACGAGCGGGTCGATGCGGTTGTCCTCACCGAAGTAGGTCACGGCCCGCACGGCGGGCGCGGTCTGCCCGAACCGGTCGACACGGCCTTCGCGCTGCTCGTGCCGGGTCGGGTTCCACGACAGGTCGTAGTGGACGACCGCGGTGAAGTACTGCTGCAGGTTGACGCCTTCGGACAGGCAGTCGGTGGCGACGAGCACCCGCCGGTTGGAGCCGGCGGTCGCAGCGGCGAGATCGGCGACGCGGCGGGTGCGCTCGTCCGGCGGGAGCTCGCCGGTGACGGCGGCGACCTCGACGTCGGCAAGCTTGGCCCGCAGCGCGTCGGCGACGTACTGCGCCGTCGGGATGTAGCGGCAGAAGACGACGACCGCGTCCCCGCCGTCGACCAGCCGACCGATGATGCCGATGCCCTTGGTGAGTTTGGCGTCGGCCGGGCCGCGCAGCTTGTCCGCCGCGTCGGCCATGGCCAGCAGCCGTCGGCGGGGCGACGGGTCGAGTGTCTGCGCGCCGGGGCTGGTGTCGGCACCGTCGACGGAGGCGTCGTCGGTCAGGTCGAACACGCCGGCTTCGCCGAGCGCATCCGCCTCCTCAATGCTGCCCGCATCTACTGTTATACTTCGGTTACGTAAAGTGTCCGCCGCGGCGGCCGGGGAGGAGGCCATGGACCGCAGCAGTGCCAGCACCGACCACCAGCGGACCCGCTGGTTCAGCCGGCCTCCGCCGCCGTCGCGGACGGTCTCCCGCGCGTAGGCGAGGACGTCGTCGAACAGCGTCCGGTAGGCCGGGGTGAGCCGGTAGGCCTCCTCGGTGGTCAGCCGGTCCGGGAACGACGTCCTCTCATCCAGGTAGGCCCGGATGTCAGCTCGTTGTCGCTGCACGAGATGGCGGGCGATCCGCTCCCTGTCGCGGCGTCGCATCGGTCCGGACAGGTCTTCCGGTAAGTCGTCCAACGCCGGATCGAGCAGGCCGAGTAACGACCGGAACGCCGCTGCCTTGCCGCTGTGCGGAGTCGCTGTCAGCAGCAGCAGGTGCCGGTTCGCGTCAGCCGCCAAGCCCGTCAGCAGCGAATGCCGCTGCTGGGCTGCGTGGCCCGCACGGCCGCCGTGGTCGGCGGTCACACAGGTGTGGGCCTCATCGACAACCACAAGGTCGGGGCATGCGCGCAGGAACTCCTTCCGGCGCCGCGTCGCCTTGATGAAGTCCGTCGACACGATCGTGTACGGGTGGTGGTCGAACAGGGACTCCCCCGGCGGCAGGTCCCGTTCCAGCCGGCCCGCGGTCGACGCCAGCACCAACGTGGCGTCCAGCGCGAACTTCTCCGCCAGCTCGCTCTGCCACTGCTGCGCCAGCGACGGCGAGCACAGCACGGTGAAGCGGCCGGCGCCGCCTTGGGCGAGTAGTTCGACGACGATAAGACCGGCCTCGATCGTCTTCCCGATCCCGACCCCATCCGCGATCAGCAGCCGGACCGTGTCCATCCGCAGTGCCATCAGCAACGGGACGAGCTGGTAGGAGCGGGGTGTGACCGCCAGGCCGGCGAGACCGCGGAAGGGACCACCGGACGAGCGGAAGCCCAGCCGCAGGGCGCTGCGCAGCAGCCGGGCACTGGCCGCGTCGCCCAGGTCGGAGGCGTCCGGCGGCGGGAAGGTGGCCGCCTCCACCGGCTCGATGCCGAGCAGGATGCCGGCGACCTCGCCGGCTGCCCCGCCGAGAGGACGAAGGAGCAGCAAGCCCGGGTCGCTACCGGGTAGCACGACCCATTCCCGGCCGCGTGCCCGCACCAGGGCACCCGGAGCGAAGGCCGCCGACGGCGGCATGGTGGTGGTCATCGAACGCTCTCCGGTCCGAACACGCTCGGCAGCTCCGCCACCTGGGATGCCCACTCCCTCTCGTCGCCGATCTCAACCACACCCCAGCCAAGCGAAGACAGCCGGTCGATCGCCTCGTCGCCGCGGCGCTCGTTGTCCGTCTCGGCCGGCAGGTCACAACGGACGAATACCCCCACTTCGCCGTGCATCAGCCGGTACACCAAGTCCGGTCGGGCGTCCGCGTCGGGAACCAGCACGGCCACCGCGTCCGGCAGCCGGTAGCCGTTACCGCGAAGCCACGCCAGGAAGCGCTCGACCGCCGCAGCCCTGCTCTGCGGCGGCACGTCCCGGTCCCCGCTTGCTGCGGCCGGCTGCGGCTGCGGCGGCACGAGGCCTGCGGCCGTTGTCTCAGCGGGGCTGACGGCTGGCCGGTTCACCCAGGTGGAGCTGTTGGCCAGCGCGACGAGCAACGGCAGCGCGAGGAAGCGATCGAGCAGCTCATGCTCGATCTGGTTGCTGTAGGACAGCAGGCAGTCGTAGCAGGCCTTGGCGCAGCGTTCGCTCACGCCGTCCGGCGCATCACGGTCGCCGCCGTCCAGGTCGAAATGCAGCAGGTCAAGCGCGCATCGGGCGACCGTGTCGAGCTGGCCGTCGTCCAGGAGCCGCCGCAGGACCCCCGCGCCGCCTTCCGCGGACTCATAAAGCAGGATGCGTTGGCGGTCGCCCAGGTGCGGCAACGCCTCGGCGGCAAGCTCGGAATCCTCAAGATTGAACACAACCTGCACCGCCCGCTTGAGGGCGTACTGGAAACTGGCGAGAGTCTGGGGCGACGCTGACGTTCGCCAGTCGATGATCAGGGCGTTCCGGCTGTCCTGCACGTAGGGGATCACCAGCTCCCCCATTGCAATAGCGGTGGCGCCGGATCTGGAACCGACGCCGGTTGTCGCCGAGCCGGTCGGGCCGTGGGGGGCCGCGGGCTGGTTGGAACGGCCCGCCCACCTGCCGGTCGCCGCGTCGAGCCGGTAGCCGGTCGCCTCCTTCGTCCGGCGCCGGCGCAGCCCGATGTTCATGCGGCGGATCGTGGCGGTATCGGCGTAGGACAGCCGGGCCAGCGCTGTCCCGTCGCCAGCCGTCACCTCCGCCTCGACGCGGCGGTCCGGTCCCTCGACCGGCATCGCCACCGCGGTGCGGATATCGAAACCCTGGCGGCGCCGCTCCTCCTCGTCCGAACTGATCCGCTCCCGCCGGCGGGTACTCGCCGTCGTCATCCGCAGCAGGTTGTTCCACGCCATGCCGAGCTGGGCCCCGCACGAGGTGCACACATCGTCCGCCGGGTCGTGCAAGGCGCCGCAGCCCGCACAGACCTTCGCCGACTCCAACGCCAACCGCGCCCCGGCAGTCACGTCCCCGCGCAGCGACCGGGCGACCTTGTACACCTCGTACCGTGAGCCCTCGTGGTAGACCAGCGCCCCAGGCCCGAACTCGCTGATCGCCAGAAAGCGCGGCCGGGACAGATAGTCGCCCTCGAACTGCCGCCGGCCACGCCGCGCCGGGATGAACGCCGACACCGGCAGCCGAGGGAAGCTGTAGCCCGGCAGGAAACCCTCCGACGCCAGGTAACGGTAGGTGTAGAAGTCGCTCTGGTCCAGCGAGGTATCGGCGTTGCGCAGCAGGTCGAGCTGGGCTTCCGCTTCGTTCCGGCGCGCCCGCGCGGCATTCACCGCGTCCTTCGACGCCGACACATCAGTGATCACACGGTTGGCGTCGGCGAACTCGGCCTGCGCCGACCGGTACAACGTCCGCCAACGGTCGCAGGTACGGTCGAACGTCTCCAACGCCCGGGTCACGGTCCGCTCGACCCAGGTGTCGTCGTACCACGGCGCCCCAGCGATCTCCGGGGTGTCCTCGAGGACCCGGCGGGCACGCTGGAGGGCTTGGCGCCGGGCCCCCTCGTGGGACATCGCCGTGACCACCTCGGGACGTAACGCGAGGCTCGGGTTCTCACCGGCAGCGTCCAGGACGTCCACCAGTGAGCTTCCCAGCGGCTCCCGGGTCGTCTCGGCGAGCCACATGGCCTGCACGTGCGCCCGTACCAGGTCCGCGTTGGCCAAATCCAGCCGTGGCGGCTTGACCGACCCGGCGACCATGTCCCGGGAACGGCGGAAGTAATACTGGTCATGGGCGCTGCCGCTGGTGCAGTAGGTCACGACCAGCGCGGGCTGGCTCTGCCGCCCGGCCCGACCAGAACGCTGGGCGTAGTTCGCCGGGGTCGGCGGCACGTTACGGAGCAGGACGGCGTTCAACGATGAAATGTCGACACCCAGCTCCATGGTCGGCGAGCAGAACAGTACCGGCAGCTCCGCATTGCGGAACTTCTTCTCCCGCTGCTCCCGAACCAGGGCGGGCACCTGGGCTGTGTGCTCCGCCGACACCAGCCCAGCCAGGTCCTGGGCCCGCTCCCGGTATAACCCGACGAAATAGCGGTTCGGACGTCCCCCCTGATCGCCCACGGTGACCCGCAGCGGGTCGGCCGCCCGTTGGGTCCCGTCGCCGGCCTTCCACACCAGCGCCGCCGCATTGAGCTGGTACCCGGGCGTGCCGTGCGGCTCGTCAAGCCGGTGCACAATGCCGTACTCGTCGGTCAGCACCGTCAACATGCCGTTGATCTCGACCTCTGCGTCGTCGGTCGACAGGGCGTGGCCGGTGAGCCGGCCCACCTCCCGGCGCAGGAAAGCGGCATACGCGGAGCGCCCGGAGACAAACTGGTCGGCGCGCGACTCGTCCTTACGGCGAGGACGAGGCAGCAGCTTGCCCGCTACGAACGGCTCTTCATCCAGCTTCCACGGCTCGATCAGATGCTGGCTGGCCAGCGCCTGCACCCGCTCGAATCCATCCAACGTGAGCACGTCCGCCCGCAACGACAGCCCGCGCCGCATCTCGTCCAGCAACACCCGCAGCAACCCAGCCCGGTCAGCATCATCAAGAGGATGAAGGACGCTGCCGCGCCAGACCTCGCCGTCCGCCGCCGCATCCTCCAACGACTGATAGCCGACCACCAGGAGACCGGCCTGTTCCAGATTCGGCATCGTGATCCGAATGCCACGTTGCAGGTCGATGTAGAGCCGGTACTCGACCACCAGCCGCAACGCCCGGTCGGTGTTCTCCCGCGCGAACCCCTTCGCCTGCGGAGCCACCGCGTAGCGCTCCCGTGGCAAAGCCAGTGCCTGCACCACCGCGCCTGCAAGGTCCTCATGCGTCAGACCAGCCGGACCGGCAGCCACGCATGCCTGGTGCAAGGCCGCGCGCACCAGGCTCACCTGTACGAAGTCGTTGAAATGGCCTGCCTGCAGCGACGCGTCCTGGCGGTTGTCGGTGAACGCCAGCAGCTTGCGCGCCTCGTCTTCCAGTCCATCCTGGCTTCGTAGCGCCCGCAGCAGGCTCGAACTGAGTACCGTTGCCGCCGAACTACGACCCTCCGACCCCAGGCTCGACAACTTCGCGAAGTCCTGTTGCCGGGGTGACTCGTACGACACCCGGCACTCACGGTTGAGACAGAACCGGAACGGTGACCGGACGAACGCCGCCCGGAGCCCACTGTCATCGCCGTCGCTGAGCTGCCAGCCATCCCCGGCGACCCACACCGGCTCGGGCAGCACCTTGGCCCGGTTTCCCAGCACCGACCCGTCGGCTGCCAGCCACGAGCCGGGCAGTCGGCCCGCCACACCGTCGAGGCCCCGCGGCCAGGGATCCGACGTGGACACGTACAGGTAGCCGCCGTGCTCGTCATCCTCGATCCCACTCGCGCTGCCGCTGACCGCAAACCGGCCATTGCGACGCGTGACCGCCAGATACTCCTGCCCGCACTCCCGGCAGAACACCAGCGGAACCATGATCGCCTCGGGCCTGTTCGGGTGTGCAAGCTGCCGACGGGTGGTGATGTGCCGGACGTCCTCGGCCTCAAGCGAGACGTAGACGGTGTCGCCCTTGCCGACGAACTGATGCAACCGGAACGCGAACAGCGGACGACCGAACGCGTCGAGTTGCCGGCTGCCAGCCAGCAGGGTTTCCCGCAACGCCCGCTCGCAGTCCCCGGCCGTCAGATCGGTCAACTCCGCCAGCTCGACGGCGACGTCGGCGACCTTACGCGGACGCTGCCGCACCAGCCGACCATCCTGCTCGGCCAACCCGAACGTCGTCTCCACCCAGCTCGCCAACGGGTCGTCCCGCAGATCGGCAGGTGGCACCTGGCGGGCCACCGCCTCGCGGAGCCGGTTGCGATCAGCCTGGACGTCGACGGTGGCCCGGCGCAGGGTCTCGTCCACCACCTGGTCCGCGGCCACCGCAACACCGAACATCGTCGACGCGGTGCGGGCGATCTCGGTGTGCTGCGCTGCCCGCGTGCCGCCCGTGGCCAAGGTCGCTGACGTCCCCACACACTGCAGCAAGGGGCTACCGCAGGCATCCCGCACCCGGCGCACCAGCATTGCCACATCCGCACCCTGACGGCCCCGGTAGGTGTGCAACTCGTCCAACACCAGGAAACGCAGACCGTTCGCACGCTGAATCAGCCGCCGCCGCTCGTCCGGCCGAGTCAGAATCAGATCCAACATCACGTAGTTGGTCAGCAGAATGTCCGGTGGCTCCGCGAGAATCTCCCGCCGGCGCGCCTCGTCCTCCTGGCTCGTGTACCGGGCGCAGGTCACCCGCTTGTCATCACCGATGAACTCCCTGAGCGCATCAAACTGCGAGTTCGCCAGCGCGTTCATCGGGTAGACGACGATCGCCTTGAGCCCACCTCCGGTGCCTACCCGCAGCACGTGGTCGACGATCGGCACAAGATAGGTCAGGCTCTTACCGGACCCGGTGCCCGTCGTCACCACGTAACTCGCATCGGACCGGGCCAACTCGACGGCGTCACGCTGGTGGCGGTGCAGCCGGATCGACAGCCCCCCGATCCGGAAGATGTCCGCACAGCCGGGGTGCAGCCCGTCCGTTCCGCCGCGCGCCAGTTCAGTGATCTCACCGCCGGGCTCGAACGCCGGATTCAGCGACAGCCACGCCTCCGGCCACAGCAGCCCATCAGCGATAGCCCGCTCGACGTGCTCGCTGACCCGCCGATCATGGATGGTCAGGAAACCGCGGACGAACTCCTCGTAGTCACGGACTAATCGATCACGCACCGCGAAGACATCCACGGGTAACCCCCCAAACCCGTCGAACCGACTCCCACACCGTAGTCCCCCGACCCCGCAGCGCCCCTGCCAGCGGTCTGCTCAAGGTTGACGGGAACGCGGAAGCGGCTTCGGGGCCGCCGAGCCACCGGTCCACCTCAACGCGCCACCGCACCTGGGTCCCGCCCCACCTGGCGGTGCGGTTCACCGTCGCGGCCGGTACGGGCGCGCGGGGGTCGGTCCGGAGCCGATGGTCGACGGCTTGGCGGCTCACGCCGAGGACGGCGGCGATGTCGGAGGACCCAACGAGTATCGGCGGCTCGTCCACCGCCACCGACGATAGTCCGCCGGGCCGCATCCGCGGATCCTCAACCCGCCCTCCCGGCATGCGGGCCACGCCGTCGCCGCACGGCCCGGCCGCGACGGCCAGGCCGCTTCTCAGGTGATAGCCGGGATTTCCGCGGGGACAGAAGTGTTGGCCTGCGCCATCCAATTACGCAGGCACGATTCACTGATCGACAGCTGCTCCGCGAGTGTGGCGACCGGTGTGTCGCCGCGACGAGCGAGCTCAACCGCGCGGCGACGGAACTCAACCGGATGAGGAGCGGGCATGTCGACATCCTCCCTGGTAGCCGAGGCCACTGGAGGGTCCCCGCTTTCACGAACAGTCCTATTATGCTGCGCGATCACCTTTCCTGTCAAATTCCTCCTCGAATTCGACGGGAGTAAGATAGCCGATCGCGGAATGGATCCGCAACCGATTTTAGTACGTCTCGATGTCCTCGAAGACACCGTTTTTCAGGCGCTTCACTGTGTCGAACGGGTGGAGATGGATGTACTCCTTCTTCAGGGTCGCCCAGAACGATTCAGATGCCGCATTGTCGAAGCAGATACCGGTGCGACCGGCCGAATTCCGCACACTGCTGATCGTACAGAAGTCAATGAATTCTTTGCTGGTGTACTGACAATGCCATTGACACTATTTCGATCTTGAATCGT
>NZ_CAKJTM010000071.1:0-2515 GCF_917627345.1 Protofrankia sp. CiP3
AGCGGTCATGCTGTTTGAACAGGTAGTCCGGTCAGTGGGCCGACGATACGTCAGGAGAATTATAGGACAAAATGTCCGCAAATCAGGCATGCTCCAGTTCGCCGCTGCCCCCGCGAGTGGGCGGCGGGTGAGATTCCCGCCGCCCACTCCACTGACTGTTACATTCCGTCGCGGCACGAGGTGGCCTGACCGCGGTACGGGTGGTTGAGCCTGGCGCTGAACAGGGCACGTTCGAGCTGTGGATCGCGCGAAATCGTTGGTCAGTAGCTGCTGCCGCCACCGCTGCCGCTGTCAGCGGTGGCGGCCTGCGTTGCGCTCGCGGCGGCCGGCAGGGTGACCGCGTGCCAGACGCCGCCGACACCGTCGCCCTTGGTGTCGCCCGCGGCGCTGTCGCCCGCGAAGGTGTAGAGCGGCAACCCACGGTACGTTGCCTGTATCCCGCCGTCGGGACGGACGATCGTACCGACGGGCTTTGCCAGCCCAGAGACTGTCACATCGCCCGGTGACCCCAGGAGCAGCGGCGGCCACTTGGCGACGCAGTCGGCCGCGGTGCAGCTACTGGTGTTGCTGCCCTTGTCTTTGTCGAAGCTGTACAACGTCCTGCCGGCGGGGGTGACGAGGGTACGTCCGAGCGAGGTCTGGCGGATACCTACGGGAGCGTCCTTGGTTGAGCCGGCCGTGGCATTGGCGGACGTAGTGGCGGACCATTCTGCCGCCTGGCT
This sequence comes from Protofrankia sp. CiP3, assembly GCF_917627345.1. Lineage (NCBI taxonomy): Bacteria > Bacillati > Actinomycetota > Actinomycetes > Frankiales > Frankiaceae > Protofrankia > Protofrankia sp. CiP3. The sequence continues at coordinate 723 of NZ_CAKJTM010000071.1, forward strand.
GGCGGAAGCGGCAGCGGTGCTCGGCGCTGAGGTGCTCTGGGAGCTGTCGGAACTCCCGCAGGCGCTGAGCGTGCCGGCCAGCGCCAGTGCCAGCACCGGCAGTATTGTCTTTCCTCGCATTGCTTCCTCCTGGTGTCTACGCACTTTCACGTAAAACACGTGAGGCGGCCGTCGGTGCGTTCACTTCCTGGCTGTCGGAGTGGTGACATTACCGCTTATTGATCTTTTGTTCGTGAGGTGGCGGCAGGGCTTCATGGGTGCCCTGGACGGATCAGGCATCCGGGGGTGCCGATGGGTTGGCCACCGTGGGATCGGGCGCGACGGGACCGCGATCGAGGCCTGGCCGAAGGACAACGGTCGCCGCTTGCGGCGCTGAGAATCTGCTTCGTCGACAGGGCAGAGCGCCCGGCCGCCGAGACCGCCGAGGCCGCGGATCTGGTCGCGACGTGGATAGAGTCAGGTGACGGCTGGCGTCTGGGTAGCGACAGAACAACGCCGGGCGTGACACGGCTGTTGGGGCGTAGACTCGACGATCGTCTAGTCCCGTCTTCCGCACATCATCCTTGCCGACCCACGGCGATTGCCAGGAGCGGCGACCATGGCAATGTGCTGACCGACAGCGATGCGACATGTGCGAAAAACGGGTTGGCGGGCCGCTATGCTACAGGATGCCGAGTTGGTTGGCGCGGCTGAGGGCCTCGACACGGTTGCGCGCGCCGAGTTTTTCCAGGGTGCGTTGCAGGTACGTCTTGACGGTATTACGGGTCAGGCCGAGCGCGGAGGCGATCTCAGGGTTCGTTTCGCCCATGGCGACATGCCGCAGGATGTCGTACTCGCGTCGGGTCAGGCCGTGTTCGCGCAGTTTTCGGTTGACCAGGAGAAGGCCATCCTGCCCGAGGTCGGAGAAGATGACGCGCTCGCCGGCCGCCACTCGACGGATGGCGTCGACGAGATCCGTGCGTTCGGTGTCTTTGACGACTATTCCATGACCACCCGCCGCCATGGCCGAATTGAGCGCGGCGTGATCGGGGTGGGCGGTAAAAAGAATGATTTTCAGGGCGGAGTGCTGCGCACGTAGCTCCTGAATCACTTCTGGGGCCAGCATGTCGGGCAGGCGAAGGTCGAGGAGAACCACGTCCGGGTGGAACTCCTGTACGGCGCTGATTGTCTCGCGTCCAGTGCGCGCGTAGCCGGCGATCCGCATGGAGGAGGTGTTCTGCAGCGCGAGCGTCACGCCGTCGAGAACGATGGGGTGGTCGTCGGCGACGAGGACTCGTATGACTCGGCCGGTCATGCCGGTACCCACGCCTGGACGGTGACACCATCGTCGTCGTTGGGTGCGACGGCGAGCGAACCACCGATCCTGGCCAGCCGGTCAAAGGCCGAGGCCAGCCCGAGACCAGTGTCGCGGGTATGGCCGTCGCCCAGGCCGACCCCGTCATCGGAGACCATGACGGCGACACCGCCCCGCAACGTGAAAATACTGATCACCACGGAGTGTGCGCGGGCGTGTTTCTCCACGTTGAGCAGGGCCTCGCGAACGGCATCGGCGAGTGCCTGGATATGGGAACGGGGCAGCGTGGGCAGCTCGGTAAGCGTGATCACCTGTGCGGTGATGGTGGTGCGGTCGGAGAAGGCCCGGCAGTGTTCACGCAACGCCACGCCAAGCGCGACCTGCTCGGGTGGGGCGCTGAGGACCCGTAACGAGTCGCGTAACGCGGCGGTGGTCTCGGCGGCCTGTTGCTCGATGGTCGACAGCCGGGTCCGGACATCCTGGTCGAGCCCGGGTATCG
>NZ_CAKJTM010000071.1:2818-23192 GCF_917627345.1 Protofrankia sp. CiP3
TGCCGAGGCGGCGGATGCCGGCACCGAGGGTGAACAGCATCGCGCCGACGCTGTCGTGCAGCTCGAGGGCAAGCCGGCGGCGTTCCTCGTGAGCGGCGACGTCGGCCGCGTGCTGGGTGCGCTCCGCGACGATCTGCGCTGTCGCCATCCGGGCCGCCATCCGCTCGAGAGCCTGCGCGGTGCGGTCACCGAACTGTGTCCAGCTGCGGTTGGCGCCGTAGAGAACACCGAGTACCCGGCCATCGTGCATGATCGGCACCGCGATCATCGCTTTGAGGCCCTCGGTCGCGGCCTGTGGCGCGAAGTCCTGCGTGATCTCGGAGGAGGCGCAGTAGTCGCTGACCCACAGCGGGCGGCGAACGGTCAGGACCTTGCCGCCCAGCCCGGCCCCGACCGGCACGACGATGCCGTTCAGCGCTTCGGTTGCCACATTGACGCCGCGACCGAGCACGATCTGGTCGACGCCGTCCGGCTCACCGACCCACGCCACGTCGACACCGGCTAATCGCGGGACATCGACGACCATGCGCGCGATCGCCGCGGAGCGATCGAGCAGCGCGAGGACCGCGCCGTACTCCTCGTCGAGCGCGAGCAGCACCTCAGGCACTGGCGCGGCATGCCTGCGGCTTCCCGTAGCCGGCTTCGGCTGCCTCATACCACTGCTAACCATGTCCCTATAGTCTCTCAGTTCAGATTTATCCGCCATCTCCAGATGGAGACCTCTTTGCGAGGCCTCCATCTGGGGCCACCTGATGCCGGCTACGGCCGATACCCTCTGTTTGCTCGAGCGTCATACTGGCTCAGCACTGTGAGGGTGCGGTCGGTGACGTCGTCCACCGGACCGGTCGCGTCGATGCCGATGAGTATTCCCTTGGCGGCGTAGTAGGAGACCAATGGAGCGGTCTGCTCGGTGTACACCTCGAGCCGGCGCCGGACGGTCTCCGGTCTGTCGTCATCTCGCTGGAACAGCTCACCGGCACACCGGTCACAGATATTTTCAATCTTGGTCGGATCGAAGTCGATATGCCAGATATGCCGGCAGCGACGGCAGGTCCGCCGGCCGGAGAGCCGACACACCACCTCGTCGTCGTCCACGACAAGTTCCAGCACGATGTCGAGCTGGATCCCCAGCGCCGCCAGCATGCCGCCGAGCACCTCAGCCTGCGGCACGTTGCGGGGAAAGCCGTCCAGCAGGAAACCCTTGGCCGCGTCGTCCTCGGCTAGCCGGTTGCGGACCATCTCGATGGTGATTTCGTCCGGGACGAGGTCGCCGGCGTTCATGTACTTCTCCGCGGCCACGCCCAGCTCGGTACCCTCACGAACATTCATGCGGAAGATGTCCCCAGTGGAGATCTTGGGGATCGACCACGCCTGGGCGATGAACTCGGCCTGCGTACCTTTACCAGCTCCCGGCGGCCCGACCAGCACGAGGCGCACTATCGGAGGAAGCCTTCGTAGTTGCGGATCATGCGCTGGCTTCTGATCTGCTTCACGGTTTTCAGTTCCATCCTTGCTACGATTGGAAGCGGTGTATCCGAGGCCATGAACGACTGGTCCTCGGGCGGTTCGAACGGCGGTGATGGAAATACCGCCACGGCGTTGGCCCCAGCTGTTATGAACTCCAAAAATGAATGTCAAAGGATGAGTGTGCGCTGTTCGGCTCCCATAAATTCCCGACAGGTGATCGGGCTTATGGAAAGCTAGAGCTGTTGACCTTGCGGCTATCCTACTAAAAGCACCCGGCAAGAGGGGAGCGGATCAAGGAGCGGGGCTGGGGTGCGTGCGTCACGAGGCGGCGCGGGGAGTCACCGGAGGTGGTGGGCGGCGACCGGCGAGCCGGGGTACCCGTGCATCGCGCGGCGATGGATGGGGAGCGATGCGGCGAGGTGCGTGCCCCAATCCCGCGGTGCCGCGTCCCTATTGCCGGTCGCGCTGAATTATAGGACGCCCAGTGGGACGGGAGCCCGGACCTGAGCCGTTCTAGGCTGTTTGGATTTTGGCGGAAAATCTGCAACCAACTCAGGGCTACCTCTCGGATGCGGCGTCAGGGCTGTTCGCCAAGGGCGACCCTGGGCTGACGCCGCGTTGGGAGACCGACTGACGACGTTCCTCGAGCTCCATGTGACGTCAGCGTGACGGGCGGGTTCGTGTTCTGGCCGGTTCGCCCTGCGTGACTAGGTAACACTAGGGCATGGCCGCATCACACGCAAGGTAACATGTCCATTCACCGCTGCCTCCAGCGCGCTACCGGTCGTCAGCTGATGCCCGGGGTGGGAAGCTGCTCCGCCATTCCGGCACCGGGGCCGGGGCGTCGCTCCACCGAGTGTTGGCTGCCGCCGGCGATGTTGGCCTGACAGGCGTGATTGTGAGGCGGACATCGCTTGCCGCTCGTCTTGCCGCATCAACCGTTCGTCGCCTCGTCGGCACCGTTCGTCTAGGCGCTCTTGCGATGGCAGCGGCGGCATGCACATGGTTGGTCCTCCTGGGCTCGCCTCCACGGGAGGCCCTGTTCTGCCCCGGCCCGAGGAGTCGCCATGACCAGTACAACTGGGCCAGCAGCTGGCCGTGACCAAGGCGGGCGGCGTACCGGGCGCCATCGCGGATGTGATCAACGACACGTGGCGGCGCACGACCCTGCCAGCCCTGCCGGTCGAGAGGCCGCCGGAAGCCCGGAGCCGAGGCGAACCGTGCCCGTTGAGGAACAGACCGAGCACTAGGAGGACACGTCATGACAGATAGCACCCTGAACGCAGCTCCTCTGGATGACGGGGCTGCTTCGACGAGCATGACTGGCGCCGCGGAGGCGGAGGGCAGCGCTACAGACGCGGAAAGCGCGGAGCTGGAAAAGGACCTTGAACGTCTCCTGGCGGTCGAGCGGTTCGCCCCGCCCGCCGGTTTCGTCTCCCGCCACCAGGTGGACTGGGACGCCGCCGCCTGCGACCCGGTGGGCTTCTGGCTGGATCAGGCACGGTCGTTGCTGCGCTGGGACACCCCCTTCACCGAGGGGCTCGATGACAGTAACCCGCCGTTCTACACGTGGTTCGCGGACGGCCGGCTGAACGTTTCCGCCAACTGCCTGGACCGCCATGTCGCGGCCGGTCTCGGTGACAGAGTCGCCTATTACTGGCGGGGTGAGGAGGGCGAAGAACGGACGATCACTTATGCGGATCTGCATCGGGACGTCCAGCTGCTCGCCAACGGTCTGAAGAGCCTCGGCGTGGGCAAGGGCGACGTGGTGGGGATTTTTCTGCCGATGATCCCCGAGGTTGTCGTCGCGATGCTGGCCTGCGCACGGATCGGCGCCCCGCACAACGTGGTCTTCGGTGGATTCGCTCCGTCCGCGGTACGCGAGCGCATGGAGGTATCCGCGGCCAAGGCACTGATCACAGTGGATGGGGCTCGCCGTAAGGGTCGTACGGCTGCCATCAAAGAGGCGGTGGACGCCGAGATGGGGGACCTTGACTCGCTCCAGCACATCATCGTCGTCCGCTCGACGGGCACTGCGGCGCCGATGCGGACCGGCCGCGACATCTGGTACCACGACCTGCTCTCCGCTGCTGGCCCCGAGTGCCCGGCTGAGCCGATGGAGGCGGAACATCCGCTGTTCATCCTTTATAGTTCCGGCTCGACGGCGAAACCGAAAGGGATCCTGCACACCACCGGCGGGTACCTCACCCAGGTGACCTACACCCACCGGATGGTGTTCGATCTCGACCCGGCCACTGACGTCTACTGGTGTTCGGCCGATGTTGGTTGGGTTACCGGCCACTCGTACATCATATACGGACCGTTGTCCAATGCCGCTACCAGCGTCATGTACGAGGGCGCTCCGGATTACCCGGACAGGTCCATCTGGTGGGAACTGATAGAGCGGTACAGGGTCACCATTTTCTACACCGCGCCAACCGCGATCCGGGCCTGCATGAAGTGGGGCCCGTCGTATCCGGGGCGTCATGATCTGTCGTCGTTGCGGATCCTCGGCACGGTCGGTGAGCCGATCAATCCGAAGGCGTGGCTGTGGTATCACAGGGTGATCGGTGGTGAGCGGTGCCCGATCATCGACACCTGGTGGCAGACCGAGACAGGCGGGATAATGATCTCGCCGATACCCGGGCAGACCATCACCAAACCGGGCTCGGCGACTCACGCGTTGCCTGGGATCGCCGCGGAACTGTACTCCGAGGAGGGAGAGCCGCTGGACAGCGGCGTCGGTGTGCTCGTCGTCACCGCACCCTGGCCGGGCATGCTGCGTACGCTCTATGGTGACGACGAGCGGTTCGTTCAGACCTATTTCTCCCGTTTCGGACCAACGATCTACGTGGTCGGCGACGCCGCCCGCCAGGATCCAGATGGCTATTTTTGGATCATCGGCAGGATGGACGACGTCATCAACGTCTCCGGTCACCGGCTGTCCACAGCCGAGGTGGAGTCGGCGCTGGTCTCGCATGAGGCCGTCGCGGAGGCCGCCGTCGTCGGCCAGGCCGACGACGATACCGGGCAGGCCATCGTGGCATTCGTGACGCTGCGGGGCGATCGGGCAGGTGACGACTACATGGTGACGATGTTGCGCCAGCATGTGGCGCAACGGATCGGCAAACTTGCGCGGCCGCAGCGTATCGTCTGGTCCGATGACCTTCCGAAGACCCGGTCAGGAAAGATCATGCGTCGGCTGCTGCGGGACATCGCGGAGGGGCGCGAACTCGGAGATGTGACTACATTGCGTGATCCGGATGTGGTATTTCAGCTTCAGGAGAGGGTTGTCAAGGGTATGCGCGAAGAATAGGAGGGTGTGGCGCGGTCCTCGTGCCGCTCGATCGTCCCGCGGCGATTGAGTGTGTGAGCGTGTTACACGGAGTGCTGACAGGTGCGGCCCGAATTGTTGCGCCGTGTGTCCCCCTGGTGGTTTGCTGTTACCTGGGCGTGGCGGGAAACGCGTACTGTCCGGCACCGGGCACGGATTGTTGAGAGACCGTGTGTCTCCGGTGGCGAGTTTTCCAGTAGGTCAGTGTCACCGCCGGACCGAGAAGGGCGAGGAAGCCGCCGACGGGGCGTGTTGAAAAATGGGAAAGCGTTTCCGAGCGGGCCAGGCCGGGCTTGCTCAGACCTTTTCCGAGCCAGCTCAGGGAGCATCTCCGCAGGTGTCCGTCGAGTACGGCCGGGGCTGTATCGACGAACCTGCGGCAATGCCGCCGCGATCGGGTAACGTCGGATCGAACACCGCTACGGTCGCAGCACGGTCGCCAGGGCCACCCTGGCGCGGCCGGCTGCTTCCATGCGTTTGCCGGCCGGCTGCACCGCTGAAGGCTGTCCTGCTCGGTCGGGTTCCGCTCTGTTCGCTGACGTCGGTGCGCTAGTCAACCGCATCCTGCCTGCGGATGGATGCGGACCGCTTGCTGCCCAGTGCCGGGTGGCCAGGGACGAGCCGCGCGCGTCGACCAACTACCGGCTTAAGGAGTTGACCGGCGAGCTGAACCCCACGTCGGCCCACCACCCATTTCGCGATCAACGAAGGAGCGCGCTCCGTGCGTTTTGACGCCACTGGGAAAGTTTCACTCGATCACATTTATACCCAACCCGATCCGCGGGCTTATTTCAGTACGTTAAGCGAGCTCGGATATTGCATTCCCCAGCTGGCCAAGCCATATTTTGTGAAACTTATTCAGGAATACCGAAGGTCGCGGTTTGGTCATGTTCCTACTATTCTTGACATCGGTTGTTCCTATGGCATTAATGCGGCTTTGTTGAAGTATGGAGCAACCATGGACGAACTGTATGAACGCTACTGCGGCTTCGACGTAAACGAGCAGACCCGCGACACGTTACTGACCCGTGACCAGGAGCTGGTCCGTTCCCGTAGCCACCTCGGCTCTACCCAGTTCGTGGGTCTTGACAGCTCGCATCCTGCGCTGTCCTACGCGCTCGCGGCAGGGTTCATCGATGACGCGGTACATGCCGATCTGGAAGAGAACGACCCCACCGAGCAACAACGCCAGCAGCTCGCTGGAGCGGATCTCGTCATCTCGACGGGCTGTCTTGGTTATGTTACCGACAGAACCATCTCGCGAATCGTCAACGCGAACGGTGAGCGTAAACCGTGGATGGCGCATTTCGTCCTGCGGATGTTCCCGTTCGAACCTGTCGCGGCGAGCCTGGCTGAGCTGGGATACGAAACCGTTCACCTGGACCGCGTATTCAAGCAGCGACGGTTCGCCTCCCCCGAGGAGCAGTCGCTTGTCCTGGACACGTTGTGGACCGTCGGAGTGGATCCGCGAGGTCTGGAAGCCGATGGCTGGCTCTACGCGCAGCTCTACATCTCTCGGCCGCGCGGGACGAAGAATCGCCCAGTCGTGGACTTCGCAACAAATAAGGAGCCGTACATGCCCCCAAGCCAGCGAGGTCGAGGATGAAATCGTTCAACAGCCAAGAGGAACCCGCCCGGACTTTTGCCGGCGAAGAGCGTCTGCCGCGAGTACCGCTGCCCATGCTGGAGGCGAGCTGCGAGAAATTCCTCGAGTGGTGCGCGCCGCTGTTGTCTGTGGACGAGCTGGCGGCGACCGAGGCCGAGGTCGCGTCCTTCCTCCGGCCGGGCGGTCCTGGCCGCACCCTGCACGCGGCACTCGAACAGTACAACGCCGGGGTGGGTGTGCACAGCTGGCTCGACACATTCTGGCCGTCCCGGTACCTGGGCCGCCGTGACCGTATAGCCCTCAACGCGAATTTCTTTTTCCTGTTCAATGATTCGGACCGGCGACAGGTGGAGCGGGCGGCTGGGCTCATCGCCGCGGCCGTTGACTACAAACTACTGCTCGACGAGGAACTTGTCGCGCCGATCGTCCAGCGGGGGCAGGCGCTCTCGATGGAACAGAACAAGTTCCTGTTCTCCACGACCCGGATACCCGGGCCCGTGCAGGACACTGTCCGCGCGCCTTACAGCGAAAAATGGCCGGGCCCGTCTCAGGCGCGCCATATCGTCGTGTTCTTCCGCGGAAACATGTTCCGCATGGACGTGCTGGGCTCGGATGGCTGGCCCCACACGTTGGACGATCTTACGGCAGGACTGAGAGCGATCGTGAAGGCCGGTGCGACGCGGGCCGCGCCTGACACGTCTGTCGGACACCTCACCACCCAGGCTCGGGCCGACTGGGCCGCCAGCAGGCAAGCGCTGCTCGCCTGTCATCCCGATAACGCGGGCGCGCTCGAGGAGCTGGAGACCGCGCTGTTCTGCATGTGCCTGGAGGACTTCATCCCCCATGACGCCCTGGCCGCATGCGACCAGCTCCTGCATGGTGACAGCGCTAACCGCTGGTTCGACAAGGCGGTCTCTCTGATCGTTTTTGCCGATGGTACGGCGGGCATCAACGTAGAGCACTGCGGTCTGGACGGCACCACAATCCTCGGTTTCGTTGACGCCCTGCTGGGCGCATCGGCCGAGATGCACCCGGAACGGTCGGGGAGCCGCTCGCAGGGCCTACCGGCCATCGAGGCCATCGAATTCACGCTGGATGGTGACCTTCGGAGCGCGGTGCGGACCGCCGAAGCCTCGTTCGCGGCCTACAGCGCCGACACGGCTACCGCCACCCTGTCCGTCGAAGATTTCGGTGGGAACCGGGCCAAGCGGCTACGGATATCGCCGGATGCGTTCGTGCAGCTGGCCTATCAACTCGCTCACAAACGTACCAGGGGATTCGTGGGTGCCACGTACGAGTCGATCGCGACGAGACAGTACCGGCACGGGCGCACGGAGGCGATGCGCGTCGTCACACCTGAGGTGCTGCGGTTCGTGGCCGCGATGGATGACCCCGGAGCGGATGCGAAGACCCGCAGAGCGGCGTTTCGGGCAGCTGCCGAAAGGCATGTGCAACGTGCGAAAGAGTGCCAGACGGGCCAGGCACCCGAGCAGCATCTGTGGGAACTTCAGCTGATCCAGAAGCGGCGCGGTGAGGCGCTGGGGGTGACCGAAGCACCCGCTCTGTACGAGACTCCGGGCTGGCTCAAGATGCGGGACGACTATCTGAATACCAGTTCCGCGCCATCGACCAGCATCCAGTACTTCGGCTTCGGGCCGACCAACAGCCGGTGCATCGGTATCGCCTACGTCTTGCTGCCCGACCGCTTCAACCTCTACCTGAGTACGGCCCGCCCGATGGCCGGCGAGATGTCCGTGTTCGCTGACCAGCTCCGGGAAGCACTGCGCGAGCTACAGGACCTGCTGGCTACCGAGCGAGCGGAGGACTGAGGAACCCGCTCATAGCTGAAGGGGGGCCGCCCACCCGGGCGGCCCCCCTTCAGTTTATGATCTAGTGCGTGGTAAGCACGTCGAGGATCACCTGGGAGATGGAGTTCTCGTCGCGCGCGGGATAGCTCTTGGCATCGGTCGCGGCGGAGATGCGCTGGAGTGCCTGCGCATCGGCCTGACCGCCGTAGGCAATGGTGATCAGATGCACGGGATGCTCCGGGTCGAATTCACTCCTGAGCTTCGTGATCAGATTGTCGAGGGAAATACTGCTCAGGTTGTCGTCCTGGCCGTCGGTCAACAACACGACCTGGTTCGGCCGGCCGGCTGTATAGACGGATTTGAGCTTGAGGAACGCGGCGAGCGCCGTGTCGTAGAGCCCCCCATCGTTGTCCTTGGCCTGCAACCTGTCGGTGTTCTGGATCAATAGGTCCCGGCGGGAGGTACCGTTGATCACTTCTCTTATTGGGCCGACCTGCACCAGCTCCTGGTAGCTGGCGGTGCTGCCCGGAACGCGGGAGAACTGCCACAGTCCCATCTCGGAATCTTCGGCGAGCGCGCCGTACACCGAATCCATCGCGCTGATGGCCACCTTCAGCCGGGTCACGCCCCCGCTGTCCGCTACCACGCCGCCCATCGTACCGGAGGTGTCGATGACGGCGAGTGTCGTGCCACGCTGGTGGACAGCCTGGAACAGGGCGAGCGCTGACCCCGTCGCCGCGGGATTGACAGATTCCGCCGGCTCGAAACGCAGCCCGGGGGAGAAGCCGGCGTCGGTGGTGAGCTTCGGAGCTGATCCGTCCTCGCCCCGCAGGCCCGCTCCAGTGAACGCGTCCTGCCCGGTCTTGCTGAGCATCATTTCCAGGAACCCCTGGACAGCGGCCTTGTGGGCCGGGCTCCCATCCGGGCCGACCTGAACGAACGGAATGTTCTGGACCGCGATCCCGTCCGTTGGATAGATCGCGACGAGTGGCTCCTTCGGCGGGGTGGCCTTTCCGTCGGTGCCGGCACCGTTGTTGTAGTCGAACATCATGTTCTCCGACATCGGTACCGCGGAGACGTGGCCGGTCAGCCCTCCTCCGCTGGTGTCGGCGTCGGACTGGCGTAGCCAGGCCAGCAGCGCCTCGTCCGAGTCGGCGATGGCCGAGCTCCTGCGCTCCAGGTCGAGAACCACCTTCTTGGCGGACATGTCATCGCGGAACGTCTGGACGGTGAGTTCCCCAGCCGGTTTGCCCAGCGCGACCGCGGAGATGGACATCATCGCGGCCGCGCTGGCCGACGACGTCTGTGGGCTGGCGAAGGCGACCTGGAACTTGCCGGGGTACTTGTCGTTGTGGTCGTGCCAGAAGGTGGTGCTCCCTTCGTTGATACGAAGATCATCCCAGGACGGGTTCTTGCTCGGCCAGCGCAGCGTCCTGGCCATGCTCCGCGGCACCGCGATGACGACCGGTGAGGTCGCGATCGTCGGTGCGCTCTGCGGTACCAGGGTGCGTGCCGGTTCCTGCAGGCGAGCCATGTCGAGCCAGGCCGTGGAGTCCGGGATCCACACGTCCGGCTGGTTTCCCGCGGTCGCGTCTCGCCACCCTCCGCCAAGCAGCCGCGTGGTCTCCTGGGCGGCACGTGTGCTCACCCGGACGGTGACACACGTGCCGTCGACGTTTGGCTTGGTCTGCTGGTAGTTGGCGGCTGCCGAACGGACAGCGGCGGACACCTCGGGTGCCGCTTCAACGGTCAGAGCGAGTGCGCCTGAGCACGATTCCGAGCTGGCACCGGAGGTGGTGCGTAACGCCAATATCGTACCGGCGATCACTACTCCGGTCAGTAGGAACACGAGGACTGCGCGTGGAGCCCGAGAGGGTGGGGGTTCGACCTCGTAGGCATTTTGATCTTGGTCTGGCATGAGCCCCAGACCTCCTGGAGACGGCGCCCGCTTCGGCGGGGACGCGGTGCGTATTGGGGGGCATGGCAACTGTGACAATGACGATAATGTCCACGATTTTCGTCTTGCCCGCTATCTCTAGATGGAGACCTCCTGACCGAGATCTCCGTTTGGAGCTACCTGGTGCTGTCGGTTCTGGTACAGGCTCCGCGGTGTGGTACGGATCTCCGCGGAACTGGTTGAGGCGCTGGCCGGGCTTGTCGGCCTCGTTGCGGTCGAGCTGGTTAACTATGCTGCCCGTGACGTCAGGCCGGCCGCCACTGAATTCGGACCGGGGCCGGGATCTCTCGCACCGCGGATTGGTCGAAGAAGTCGGTGGTAATGGCGTTGCCACCTGCCCCAAGAACAACAACGGGTCCACCAGGTTCGGTACCAAAGTAGCTACGTACTCGCGGAATGATCAGGTTACTCCAGGAGAGCCGCACCCGTAGACGCCAAGGAACCCATCGGTTGACCGGGAAGGAACCTCGGGATGGAAATAAATACGGGCGCCACCGCCTGGGTGCTGATCTGCGCCGCTCTCATCCTGCTGATGACACCAGGCCTGGCCTTCTTCTATGGCGGCCTGCAAGGCCGGCACAACGTACTCGGCATCATGATGCAGTGCTTCTGCGCCATCGGGGTCGTCAGCGTCACCTGGGCGCTGGTCGGTTTCTCGCTCGCGTTCGACGGCGGTAATCGCTTACTCGGTGGCCTGCACTTCGCCGGACTGACGCCGTCGAGCCTGAGCGGCGGTGTGCCCGGTATGCCTCGGCTGGCGGTACCGGTGATCGCATTCGCTCTTTACCAGATGATGGGTGCCGTGATCACCCCGGCGCTGGTCACCGGAGCGGCCGCGGACCGCTGGCGCTTCGCCGCCTACATCCTCTTTCTCGTGCTGTGGCCGATAGTTGTCTACGCGCCGGTCGCGCACTGGGTCTTCTCGCCCACCGGATGGGCTGCCAAGCTGGGCGCCCTCGACTTCGGTGGCGGTATGGTCGTGCACGCCAACGCTGGTGCCGCCGCTGTCGCCATGGCGATGGTGCTCGGACACAGAGTGGGGTGGCCCGAGCGGCAGAAGCCGCCGCACAGCGTGCCGCTGGTGATGATCGGCGCCGGGATACTGTGGTTCGGCTGGCTCGGGTACAACGGGGGCTCCGCGTTGAACGCGAACGGGCTGGCGGCCCTCGCCTCGACCAACACCAACCTCGGCGGGGCCGCGGCGCTGCTGACCTGGATCGCGGTCGAGCGCGTCCGGACTGGCAAACCGACCGTCCTCGGAGCCGGTACCGGAGCGCTCGGCGGACTGGTCGCAGTGACTCCATGCGCGGGGTTCATCACACCGATGTCCGCCATTCTCATTGGCGCGCTGGCCGGAGTGGTGTGCTGTCTCGCGGTCGGTTTGAAGGCGTGGCTCATTCTTGACGACTCCCTGGACGTCATCGCGGTGCACCTGGTCGGGGGCTGCCTTGGCACTCTTTGTCTCGGTCTCTTCGCGACCAAGAGCGTCAACCCCGATGGCGCCAACGGGCTTTTCCACGGCGGCGGGCTTCACCTGTTCGGCAACCAGTTGTTGGCGCTGACCGTCGTCGTAATGTATTCACTGATTGCGACGTATCTGATCGGTATGCTCATTGATCTGATCGTCGGTAACCGGGTGAGCCGGCGCCAGGAGTGGACCGGCCTGGACCTCGCGGAGCACGGCGAGCTCGCATATGCCGCCGGGACACCGGAGGTGCCGGAGGTGCCGGAGGCACTGGCAGGTCTGGAAGACTGGAATCAGCCGCTGAAGCCGGACTCGACGGCCGGGCATCATCGCTGAACATTGATTCAGCCAGCCGGGATGACCGGCACAATGGTGACGGTGCCCGGGCGGCTCCCCGCGGATGTCGGTGGTCTGGATGGTCCGCGTCCGTCCTGGCCACCGGTGGCCGGCGGCCGGTTCATCGCTCTCGCTGGTGCCCAGGTGAAAGTCCCGGTTCCCGGAGTCCTTCAGAACCTGTTTTGTGAATCTTCTGTCCGGGCGAGCCGTGTCCAGCCAGCCCTGGCTTCGTTGTCGGCCGAACCGATGCGCCTCAGCGGCATCGGTTCGGCTTGCCAGCCCGCCAGGAACTACCTGGACACAGCTTCCTGATCGAACGACGGCTTCGGAAACACGCCGTAGAGCGGCCCGGCAGTAGCCAGCTGTTTTTAGAGCGCCCGAGAATAGGACTGTCCGGCTCGCTGGCTCCCCGCGTCCCGCCTGGCCGCGTTGTCGTCAGTCGGCGCCCACCACCAGGGCGCCTTCCTCCGCTGCCTTGCCGGACCGGGTGCGGATGAGCCGCTCACTGATCGAACGCCCTATTGCCGGTCGCTCTAAGCATAATTTTCTGATTGAAGCGGTGGCGGCGAACGCTGACCGGTTCACGGTACTGCGGATGGAGATATCCAAATGGTGGTGTTCAGTCAGTAAATGACCTGTTACAGTCCATTGTGCCCAGGTGGGACCTGCGGGGCACACCGCCTGGGCGCGGCTTCATCGGCCTGTGCGCCTGTGTCGGTCTCCCGGTCGTGACCTCGGAAAGGGCAGCCAGGTGAGCTTTCTCGGTGGCGAAAGATCCGTACCTGACCGGCTCCGCCCCGGCATGGACACCGCGTCGGCGCGGCGGCCGTCCGCCGAACTGTCGTTCATCAGCTCGGTCGAGCCGGCCTGCCTCGCCTCGGCCACCGGTCTGGTCTCCCAGCTGCCCGCTGTGGGCCTGATGGCCCAGCCGCTATGTACGGCGCTTACCGGTCAGCCGCCGCGCATCAGCTGACCGGTAAGCGCCGTTCCCGTCCCTGCCCCTTGACCCGGCCCAGAGTGGTGAGAACCCATGGCAGAGCACAGTGGCCACGGCGCGGTGACGGCGCCGGCCGGATACGCTGTCGATATCCTGCCCGGCGTGGGCGCTATCCCGGCGCAGGTGTGGGACGGGCTGGCTCCCGCGGACGACCCCATGTGGGCACGGCAGGTCTTCGCCGCGATGGAACAGGGCGCCATCGGGCCGGACGAGTACGCCTACGTGGTGGTCCGGAGCGCGGGGGAGATCTGCGCGATCCTGCCGCTGGCCGCTTTCCGGGAACTGCGGCTCGACGACGTCATAGGCCCTGGCGAGCGACGCCTGCTGGCCCCGGCACGCAGGCTGTTCCCCCGGCTTTTGTGCGTGCCCATGCTGTTTTGCGGCAACTTCCTCGGTCCGGGCCGGGTCCTGAGCCGGGGACCGCTCCAGCCGGAGGTCTCCGAGCTGCTGGTGCGGGCGGTCCTGCGGTACGCCCGGCGGAACCGGCTGGGAACGGTTGTGTTCAAGGACTTCGCGCCTGAGTGTATGGCGGCGCTGCGCCCGCAGCTGGCGGCAGCCGGCTTCTTCTTCGCGCCCAGCCTGCCGGACACCGAGCTCCGGCTGGGCCATGTCTCCTTCGAGGACTACCTCGCCGCGCTGCCGGCGAAGGCACGCCGGAACGCGCGTAGCACGATACGAAATTTCCGCGACCACCCGGGACTGAGAATCGAAGTGCGGAGGGATTTCGCGGACCTGCTGCCCGCCATGCTTGGGCTCTACCAGCAGGTGATGGTGCGCGCCGACCAGACACTGGATGTCCTCGACGGGGTGTTCCTGCGGGCGCTGTCCGACGCCGAGGGCTTGGAGCAGCGGGTGGTGGCCTGCTTCGACGGGGACAAGCTGGTGGCCTTCCTGCACTGCTTCTTCCGCGGTCACGGTGCCGTGGGGGTGCGGATCGGGCTGGACTACCGGCTGGCGCATCAGGCCCGGCTTTATCACAACGTGCACTACGCGGCCATTGAACTTGCCATCACGGAGAAGTGCCAGCATATCAGGTTCGCCCAGACAGCCTACGAACCAAAGCGGGAGCTGGGCTGCGCGTTGGTGGAGCAGTCCTACGCCATCACCCATATCCGTGCGTTCCCCCGGGCCGTCCTTCGCCATCTGCTGCCACCCGCGCTGGCGTCCGCCCGGGCGGACGCCTTGGCGCCACGGTCCTGACCCATCTCGCCTCAAGAGAGCCTCCGATGCCCACAGTCGAAGCCGAACTGTCCATCGACGCCCTGCCCGCCCAGAGCTGGGCCGCGGTCGCCGACGTCGAGAGCTACCCACAGTGCATGGACAATGTCCGATCAGTTGAGATCGTCGAGTGCTCTGGGCCGGACCACCGGACAACGGCGTGGTCGGTCTGGCTCAGGGGATCGGTGCTGGAGTGGGTGGCGGCCGAGTATCTCGATCACCAGGCCCGCCGATGCGACTTCCGCCAGATCAGTGGGGACCTGTCGCGCTTCGTCGGTTACTGGTCCGTCCGCCCGGCCGGCGACAGCGCCAGCCTGGTGTCCCTGCACCTGGAGTTCGACATCGGTATCCCGCTGCTCGCCGGCATGCTGAATCCGGTTGCCGCCGCCGCGCTGCGGGAGAACGCCCAGCAGATGCTCACCGCGCTCGAGCGGCGGCTGACCGACAGCCGGTAACCACGCTCGTGCTCACGACAGCGCCTGTTCCTATGACCACCATCTAACGCCGAGCCGGAGCAGGCACTCGACATTCCCGACGGCGCGCTGGCCGGGGCCACCCGCGCGATCGCCGTCGGCTGAACTGACCACCGAATCAGGAGCAACAAGGAAAAACATGAACATGACACCGCAGCAACGCGAGCTGGCCGACGTCGTCCGCGCCACCATCGCCGATGTCCTCGGCGCTGACATCGACGTGATCAATGACAACACCGACCTGCGTGCCGAGTTCGACATCGACAGCCTGGAGCTGATGGCGGTGGGCGCGCAGTTAGAACGCGTGCTCGGCGTCCGGATCGAGCCCGAGAAGCTGGTCCGGGCCGAAACAGTCGGGCATGCCGTCGAACTGCTGGTGGCCCGTCAGGTCTCCGTGGATGACTGTGGCTGACCGGCCGCCGGTCGCGAACCTCGTTGCCGGCTCGGCGGCCGGTCTCGTCGAGGCCGTGGCCGAGGCCCCCAGAAGCGGGGCCGTGGCGTCGGCGCTCGCCAGCTTCTTCGGCTTCGGCGGGCAGAACGCCTGCCTGGTCCTGATCTCTTTGCGGGAGATGTGATGCGCATCCTCATCACCGGGGCAACTGGTGTCATCGGCACCGAAACCGCTGACCGGCTGCTCAGCCACCCCGCGGCACCGGATCTCGTCCGGGTGGCGCGGCGGGCCAGCGGCACTGCCATCGTCCGCTGGAACATCGGTCAGGAGCCGGCTCCGCCCGAACTGGCCGGCCGCTGGGACACCATCGTGCACACCGCGGCAGCCACCCACTGGAGCATGACCCGGGACGAGGCCACCGCCAATATCAACACCCTGCGCGCGGTGCTCGGACTGGCCGGCCCTGAGACGCACGTCGTTCACGTCTCCACCGCTTACGTGGACGGGGCACGCCTCCCCGCGGGCTGCGGGGGGACGGAGTTCGAGGGCTACCGCAACGGTTATGAGTGGTCCAAGGCCGCCTGCGAGGAGATCGTGTCCACCCGCCATCGCGGCCCGGTGACGGTGATCCGCCCACCATTGGTGATGGGCCGGCGCGGTGACGGCGGGATCACTCGTTTCTCCGGTCCCTACACCCTGTTACCGGCATTGGTCTCCGGACTGGCCGCGGTGGTGGTTGGGGATCCCGACGGCTACGCCGAGATCAGCCCCGTGGACGAGGTCGCCGACGTGATCGTCGACGCGGCGCTCGGTGCCCCGCCGACGGCGCCCCGCACCGAGGTCATCGCGGGAGGGCAGGGCAGCCTGCGGCTGGCCAGGCTGGTTGACATCGCCTGCGACACCATCAACACATACCGGACGACGAAGGGCGTCGAGCCGATCGACAGACCGCCGACGGTCTCCACCGACAGCTGGAACCGGTTCTTCCTCCCGCTGGCCGAGCAGTGGCTGTCCCCGGCGCAGCAACGGGCCGTCAAGCTGCTGGCCATGTTCCAGAGCTACACCAGCATGTCGCGGCCGTTCGAGCCCACCCGGCAGGTACGGGACTCAGGCGAGGTGATGGCCGCTTCGGTGTGGTACTGGGCCGAGAACCGGCACCGCAGGGCCCTCGCCACGCCCAGCCCGTGGACCCTGATCGCTGATCGCCGGCGGTAACGGGCTGGTTCGTATTCCGTCCTGGCGGAATAGGGCCATAAAAATCGATCATGATTGTTATAGCCAGTTTGAACACAGTGTGCCCAGGGACATATTAGCGGTAGTCGGGGGTGGGTCGTGTTGACGCCGGTTTTAGCTGTTTCGCACCCCGTTAGCTACGTCCCCGGGCCTGGCCCCGTTCTCCACGCATGCCGCATCGCTGCTGCTCCGGGCGCTGTAACAGTCGTCACTCCCCGTGATCGACGCAGGCCAAAGTGGGTAACGCGCGGAATGCGGGCCTGGCCGGACGCGCCGTCTCCGCGTGGAGACCTCTTTACCGAGACTCTCCGTTTGGAGCTAGTGGACGCCGGCTGCCTGGAGCATGATCCAGATCCCATCGGCCGCACATTCACGACGGCCATCGCTGAGAAAGAAATGGCGTTGATGCTGAGAGTACGTGACCTCCAGGTGAACTATCGAGGCGCGATCCTCGGGCTGCGACGCATCTCACTGGAGGTACCGGCCGGTGCGGTAGTGGCCGTACTGGGTAGTAATGGTGCCGGCAAGACCACCCTGTTACGGGCTGTGTCGGGGGCCATCGGTGAGTACGGCGGTTCCATCAGCAACGGGACGGTCGATTTCGACGGCCGCAGCCTGGTGGGGAAGTCTGCCGCGGCGATCGTGGCCGCCGGGATCGTGCAGGCGCCGGAGGGCCGCCGGATCTTCGAGCGACTCACCGTCGGTGAGAACCTTCGCATCGGCGGGTTCACCGTCCGGGATCGTCAGGCCAGCGCGAAAGCGCGGCTGTTTGTCCACGAGCTGTTCCCCATTCTCTACGACCGCCGTGACCAGCGCGCCGGCCTGTTGTCCGGTGGTCAGCAGCAGATGCTGGCGATCGGACGCGCGTTGATGGCCGGCCCGCGGCTGCTCCTGCTCGACGAGCCGTCGCTGGGACTGGCACCGAAGATCGTAGGTCAGATCGGGCGGGTGATCCGGGAGATCAACGCCCGTGGCACGACGGTGTTGCTGGTCGAGCAGAACGCGGCGATGGCGCTGTCGGTGGCCACCCACGCTTTCGTGCTCGCCACCGGTGAGGTCCGGCTGTCCGGCTCGGCCGCCGAACTGGCGGCCGACGACACCGTCCGCGACCTGTACCTGGCGCGTGACACCGAAGTGGCGGTTGAGCATGAGCTGGTCGCCAGCACAAGCCGGCCACGGTTGGGAAGGTGGCAGGGATGAGCGCCCGCTCCACCGCCGCTGCAGCGGAGCTGGTCGTGGACGCGGTCACTGTCCGGTTTGCCGGCGTCACCGCGCTCGACGGCGTGTCGTTCACGGTCGGCACGGCGGCGATCCACGCCGTGATCGGGCCGAACGGCGCGGGGAAGTCGACGTTGTTCAACGTCGTGTCCGGGGCTTACCGGCCCGCTAGCGGAAGCGTGCGTTTCCGCGGCGCGGACCTGACCCGCCTGCGGCCGCACCGGATCGCCGGGCTGGGCGTCGCCCGGACATTCCAGAACATCGCGCTGCTGGCGTCCGAGTCGGTCGAGGAGAATCTCATGATCGGCCGGCACCGGCTCACTCGAACCGGGTTCGTCGCGGCCGCTTTGAGGACCCCGCCGGCACGCCGGGAGGACCGGCGGCACCGGGTCCGCGCGCGGGAGATCGCCGGCTTCCTCGGCCTCGGCGGCAAGCTCGACATCGCAGCCGGGGAGCTGTCCTATGGCGACCAGAAACGGGTGGAGATCGCTCGAGCCCTGTGCGTCGAGCCCGCTCTGCTGCTGCTCGACGAACCGGCCGCCGGTATGAACGCCCACGAGACGGCAGCCATGGGGCGCCTCATCCGTGACATCCGCGATGACCTGCAGATCCCGGTGCTGCTGGTCGAGCACGACATGGGCCTGGTGATGGGCATCGCCGACCGGGTGACCGTGCTCGACTTCGGCAGGCGTCTCGCTGACGGCACCCCGGCGGAGATCCAGCACGACCCCGCGGTACAGGACGCCTACCTCGGCACTGACGACAGCGACTCTCCAGGAGAAGGATCGTGAGACTGTTTCTCGAGCTGATCGTCAGTGGGCTTTCGCTCGGTGCGGTATATGCGTTGTTAGCACTCGGCTTCGTCATGGTGTTCAAGGCCAGTGGCGTGGTCAACTTCGCCCACCCGGCCCTGCTGATGATCGGCGCTTACACGACGGCCAGGCTGGCTGCCGATGGTCACGTACCGTTCGTGGTCGCCATCCTCGCCGGGGTCGGCCTTGCCTCGGTCGCCGCGCTCGTCGTCCAGCGGCTGCTTGTGTACCCGATGGCCAGCAGGTCCGCCATCACGGTGAGCGTCATGACCATAGGG
The DNA here is from genome assembly GCF_917627345.1 of Protofrankia sp. CiP3. Classification (NCBI taxonomy): domain Bacteria; kingdom Bacillati; phylum Actinomycetota; class Actinomycetes; order Frankiales; family Frankiaceae; genus Protofrankia; species Protofrankia sp. CiP3. Next base: position 21,412 of record NZ_CAKJTM010000071.1, read on the forward strand.
GTCAACCTGGTCATCCAAACGGAGATCATTCGAAGGCTCGGCGTCGATATTCTCCCCATGCATGATCCATGGGGAGCCCGGGTCCTGACGGTGGCCGGCGTACACATCCCGCAGACCCGGGCTGCGGCTCTCGTCGTCGGAGTTGCGCTGATCGGTGCCTTCTTCGTCTGGTTCAAGTTCTCCATCTGGGGAATCGCCATGCGTGCCGTTGCCGACGATCCGGAGACGGCCGCGCTGATGGGCATCCGGCGCGCACGTGTGTCGGCACTCGCCTGGACGCTCGCCGGGGCCCTCGCGGCGGTCGCCGGCCTGTTCCTGACCGTCTACCCGACGTCCGGGGTGGCTCCGGCGAGCGCGGCGGCGGCGCTGCGGGCCTTTCCCGCGGCGATCATCGGTGGCCTCGACTCCACCGGCGGCGCCATAGCGGGCGGCCTGATCGTGGGTGTCGCCGAGGTGCTGACCCAGGGCTACGCCCACGACCTGACCTTCCTCGGGCAGGGCTTCGACACCGTCATGCCCTACGCGGTCATGGTCGCGGTGCTGCTGGTTCGGCCGTCCGGCCTGTTCGGCACACAGGAGCTGCACCGTGCCTGACTCGCGTAGCGCCCTCGGTGTCGCCGATTCGGCGCCCGTCGCCCGCGCACGGTCGGCCGCGGCCGCATCGCGGCCGAACCCGCGCCGTCCCGTCACAATCGTGGCCGTGCTCGCGGCTGTGCTCGTCGCGCTGGCGATCCCGCTGTATGCCGACAGGTTCTGGTTGCAGCTTGGTCTGTTCGCCTTCGCCAGCACCGTCGCGGCGCTCGGCCTTACCCTCCTTCTCGGCCAGGCCGGCCAGCTGTCGTTCGGGCATCCCTTCTTCGTCGCGGTCGGCGCCTACGGCTACACCGTTCTCGCCAGCGGCCCCAGCACCGCCGGTGCCCACCGTCTCGGCCTCGCGCTGCCACCAGCCGTCGCGGCCCTGGCCGCGGTGCTGCTGGCCGGTGTGGCCGGGCTGCTGTTCAGCCCGATCGCGGCCCGGCTGCGCGGGATCTATCTCGGGATCGCCTCCCTCGGCCTGGTCTTCGTCGGGCAGCACATACTGTTCAACGCCGAGACGCTGACCGGCGCCTCCAACGGCAGGGGCGTACCCGCCTTCGCGCTGCCGGGTTTTCGGTTCGACACCAGCTCCCAGGAGACGCTGTACGTATTCGGCGTGCCGTTCGGCCGCGAGGAGAAACTGTGGTACCTCGGCCTGGCGGTCACCGTCGCGGCCTGCCTCTGCGCCCGTAACCTGATCCATAGCCGGCCAGGACGCTCCCTTCGCGCGGTCCGTGACCGGGAACTGATGGCTGGGATCATGGGCGTGCCGGTGACCCGCTACAAGGCGTACGCGTTCGCGCTCTCGTCGATGTACGCCGGCCTCGGCGGCGTCCTGACCGCCCTGGCATTCGGCCGGATCGTCCCGGACACCTTTGGGCTTGACCTGGCCGTGCAGTACCTGGTGATAGTGGTTATCGGCGGGCTCGGCTCGCCCGCGGGCGCGGTGGCCGGTGCCCTCTTTGTCGCCGGCCTGCCGGCCGTCCTTGACCGGTACGCCTCCGCCCTGCCCGGACTCGCTCCCGAGGGCTCGCCGGGAGTCATCAGCCCCGCCGTGGCTGCCCAGCTGACTTTTGGTATGGCAGTGATCATTCTTCTGCTGTTCGAACCCGGCGGTGTCACCGCCGTGGGCCGGCGCTTACGCCGTGGCGCGGACCGAGCCCTCGTCCGCGCGCGTCGCTCCTGAGCCACTCTCGGCAGTCCAT
>NZ_CAKJTM010000071.1:23591-26899 GCF_917627345.1 Protofrankia sp. CiP3
CGTCACCGACAAAGTGATCAAACTGGGTGTCCTCACCGACCGGACCGGACCGTTCGCCGGTGCTGGCATAGCCGCGGAGCAGGGACGGCTGCTGTACTGGGACAAGAAGAACGCCGCCGGCGGGATCTGCGGCCGGCAGGTCCAGTTCGTTGTCAAGGACCATGGGTACAACCCCCAGAAGGCGGTCACCGCGTACAGCCAGATGGAGGGCGAGGTCCTTGCGCTCGACGAGCTGCTCGGCTCGCCAGAGATCGCCGCGCTGCTTCCCAGCCTCCAGAGCAACCAGATGCTGACCATGGCTGCGTCCTGGTCGTCGGCGCTGCTCAGCAATCCGTATGTGGTGATTTCCGGGACGACATACGACATTGAAATGATTAACGGGATCGAGTGGCTGCTCCAGCAGAAGCGTCTTGCCACGGGTGACAAGATCGGCCACATCTTCGTCGAAGGTGACTACGGTGAGAACGCTGTGGCCGGAAGCCGGGCGGCCGCCAAGGCGCTGGGCCTGCAGCTCGTCGAGCAGAAGGTCAAGGCGACCGACACCGATCTGACCGGCCAAATCACAGCGTTGCGCAGCGCGGATGTCAAGGCGGTCCTGCTCACCACCACCCCGCCGCAGACCGCGTCCGCGGTCGGGGTCGCTGAAGCCGCCAAGTTCACCCCCGCCTTTCTCGCCTCCAACCCAGCCTTCAGCCCACAGCTGCTTAACACGGCGGCTGGGGGCGCGCTGGAGAAGAGGCTGCTCGTAGCGACATCCACCGCCCCGTTCTCGTCCACCGCACCCGGGCCGTCCCAGGTCCGCAGTGCGTTCGAGGCCAAGTACGCGGGTCAGCCGAAGTCGTCGTACGTTATGTACGGGTACGCGCAAGGTGAGATCATGGCACGGATCCTCGATACCGCCTGCCGCGCCAACACGCTGACCAGGCCCGGTCTTCTCACCGCGTTCCAGAGCCTCGCGAACGTCCAGACCGATGGGCTGGTTGCGCCCTTGGACTACAGCAAGAGTGGACGGACGCCAGCCCGGCAAATCTACCTGGCCCGCCCGGACTCCGCCGCCGCCGGTGGGCTGACCCAGATACAGGACCTGTTCGCTACCCCACTTGCGGGCAGCTACCAGCCGACCGGCTGAGCGCAGGCCGGAACGGCGTCCGCAGTCACCCGGAATCCTCGCCGATCGAAGCCACTCCGCGGCCACCTGCGCGTGGAGTGGCTTCGATCAGCAACGAAAGGAGCAATGAATGCACAGCACGATGCAGGACACCCCGCTGGAGATCCGCCGTCTCCTCGAGCACGGCAGTTCGTTGCATAGTGCAAGTTGTGTTAGTACGGCCACGTTGGGTGAGGTCCGTCGGGGCAGCTATCACGAGGTCGGCGCGAACGCCGCCCGGTTGGCGCATGCGCTGCGTGCGCTCGGGGTGCGAGCGGATGACCGGGTCGCGACCTTCATGTGGAACAACCAGGAACACGTCGAGGCGTACTTCGCCGTCCCGTGCATGGGAGCGGTCCTGCACCCGCTGAATTTCCGGCTGGCCGAGGAGCAGATCCGCTACGTCGCCAACCATGCCGAGGACAAGGTGGTCATTGTCGACGCGTCGTTGCTGCCGGCCTTCGCCCGGCTGGCGCCGGAGATGCGGACGGTGGAGCACGTGGTGGTCAGCGGCGGCGCCGACCATACGCTACTCGACGGCACCGGTATCGCGGTACACGATTACCAGCAGTTGATCGACAGTCAGCCCGACAGTTATCCATGGCCGGATACGGCCGAGCATCAAGCCGCGGCGATGTGCTACACCTCGGGCACGACCGGTGACCCGAAGGGTGTCGTCTACAGCCATCGGTCGATCTACCTGCACGCCATGGCGATAACATTTCCCGATACGTTCGGCCTGTCGGTGCGTGACTGTATGCTCGCCATCGTCCCGCAGTTTCACGTCCTGGCCTGGGGATTGCCATACGCGGCCTTTCTGACCGGCGCATCGCTGGCGATGCCGGACCGGTTTCTCGCCGCGGAACCGCTCGCCGCGTTCATCGCCGCCGCGCGGCCGAACAAGGCTGCCGGTGTCCCAGCCGTATGGCGGACGTTGCTCCAGTATGTGGACGCTCATCCCGATGCCGATATCTCGTCCCTCCGGGAGGGGATGGTCGGCGGGTCGGCCTGCTCGGAGTCGCTCATGCGGGACTACCAGGAACGTTATGGCATCACCCTCCTGCATGCCTGGGGGATGACCGAGACGTCGCCGCTGGGCAGTGTGGCGCGCCCGCCCGCCTCCGCCGGCCTGGCCGAGAGCTGGCGCTACCGGATCAGCCAGGGCCGATTCGTCGGCCCTGTCGAGGCGCGCCTGGTCGGTCCCAACGGATCCGTTCTGCCCAACGACGGGCACAGCGCCGGTGAACTGCACGTCCGTGGCCCGTGGATCACCGCTCGGTACTACCGCGACAACGACCAGGACAAGTTCCCGGACGGCTGGCTACGCACCGGCGATGTCGGCATCATTACGCCGGACGGTTACCTCACCCTCACCGACCGGACCAAAGACGTCATCAAGTCCGGCGGAGAATGGATCTCCTCGGTTGACCTGGAGAACCACCTCATGTCCCACCCGGCCGTATACGAGGCCGCCGTCATCGGGATACCCGACGAACGCTGGGGAGAACGCCCGCTGGCGACCATCGTGGTCAGCGAGGGCCAGCAGGTCTCACCCACTGAGCTACGCGACTACCTTGCCGCTAAACTGCCCAGATGGCAGCTGCCCGACCACTGGTCGTTCCTCACCGAAGTACCCAAGACCTCGGTCGGCAAGTTCGACAAGAAGGTCCTGCGGCAGCAGCACGCCGGTGGCGTTCTCGATATTCAGCAGTTGCGATAGGGCGCTCCCTGGAACCGCGTGTGGCGCGGTTCCAGGGAGGATCGCTGATCGTTTGATTCAGTAATATGATTCCACGGTGCTGTCGTGGAATCGCCGTGAGTTGCCATACGGGTCCTTGCTCGTGTTTCCATCGTCGCCGTCGAAAGGGAGCCGAAGCTGGCGGGGCGCACGGTTGTGGTGATAATCTACTGGCGTATGGTTTCCTACTGATTAAGCGACGTATGCAGAATTATCCGACTGATGACAGCGTCAGCGGTATGGGCCGCCGGGGGATGGGTGGCAGGGGGACGGGGGGACGGGGGTCGGTTTCGACGTCAGGCGATTGGCCAGCAGGAGGAGCGACATGACCCTTGTGACCGGGGAACGACTTGCGGAGATCCGCCCATCGGAGGTGTCGGTCGGTGGGCCCGCCTTGCGCGGGACGCCGTGGACACAGGTGCC
>NZ_CAKJTM010000072.1:0-5676 GCF_917627345.1 Protofrankia sp. CiP3
GGCCACCAGATGCAGCCCCGCCGCACCCGCCACCGACTCCCGATCCCCCACTGACCGCAACCTCCACCCTTCGCATCAGATGCGAAACGGCTGGTCATCGACCCAAGACAGTCCCGCCGACACCCCCGATACGATCACTCGCTGAGCCGCGATGGACCCAGGAAACCCCAGGTCAAAGCCACTCCAGAACGCGCCGCATGCAGACCGACGCGTATTCGCATCCGATGCAATTCGCGGCGGTTATTCTAAAACGAGGGATTCGGCAACGTGCGGGCTATGTGCTCGACTCGTGGCGGCGGCGCCATGCGGTGCAGCGGTCCACGTAGGCGGGTAGGTGGGTGCGGGCGAACTCGTCGGGGCTCCATGGTTCGGCAGGGAGGAAGGCAGTGGGGTTGGTGCAGGCGTAGGTCCATGCGTGGCGGCCGTGGTTCAGGGGGACGCGGGTCAGGGTGTAGCCAAGCGCTACCGAGATGCGGGCCTTCAGGTCCGGAGGTGAAGGCCCGAGCGTGCTCTCAACTGGCTCGATGCCCTTCCCTCCGTGTGGTACTTGCTTGATCGTGGCGTGTTTGTAGTCGACGTGCAGGCTCGGGGTGACGCCGTCGGTGATGACCCGGGTCCGGAGCCGGTCGGGTGTCGCCCGCGGCCCCGTGCGCATGAGGCGCCGGTCGAAGACCAGGCTGACCAGGTCGGGGCGGCCGATGCCGAGGGCGTCCCTTGGTGGACACGGTGACCGCCTCGCGTCTTCCGAACATGAAGGAGTTGCGACCGCCGTCGTCCGGGCGGACCGAGATCATGATCTTGTTTGTGTTCGACCCGTACCGGTCCGCGGTGCTGCTCGTGGCCGGGGACAAGTCCGGTCAGTGGAGCCGGTGGTACCGCACGGCGATCCCGGAGGCCGAACGCCTCTACGAGGACTATCTCGACGCACGCACGAGGGGAGGCTGGAGCATGACTGAACCACGCCGGTGGCGGGACAGCGGGCACCGGGAACGGGCCGTGGAGACCGCGGGAGGGCCCGAAGCCTTCGATGCCGCTGTCCGGGCGATGCTCGACCAAGCGCGCGGCTGGCGGTTGGCCGAACTGCGCAAGCGCCGCGGGCTGACCCAGGCTGACGTTGCGTCCCGGATGGACGTGAGTACCGCCAGGATCTCCCAGATCGAGAACGGCGACGTCTCCACACGCAGGACGTTCTACAGCGCTACGTCGCGGCGCTCGGAGGAACCCTCAAGGTCATCGTCGACTTCGGCGACGAGCAATTGAAGATCGCCTGACCGTGCGGTGGGCCCCCGCGACAGGCCCACAAGGCAAGCGTTACCTCGCTCGCAGGCCTGTAGTGGAGGCAGCGGACAGCGGAGTGGTCCCGACAGCTCGGCTTAGAGCGCCCGGCAATAGGGGCGTGGGTCAAGGAGCGGGGCTGGGGTGCGTGCATCGCGAGGTGGCGGAGGGAGCCACCGGAGGTGTTGGGTGGCGACCGACGAGCCGGGGGGGTACCCGTGCATCGCGCGGCGATGGACGGGGCGCGATGACGCGAGGTGCGTGCCCTGGCCCCGCGACGCCGCGTCCCTATTGCCAGTCGCTCTAAACAATCATGTTGGCGTGGATCCCTGCCGGAAGCTGCGCCGGTAGGTGTGGGGGTTGACGCCCGTGACGCGTCTGAAGCGGTCGCGGAAAGCGGTGGGCGAGCCGAAGCCAACCTGGGCGGCGATGCGTTCCACCGGGTACTCGGTGGCTTCCAGGAGGTACTGGGCTTGGCGGATGCGGGTGCGGTGGAGCCACTGCAACGGAGTGGTGCCGGTCTGTTCGCGAAAGCGCCGCATCAGGGTGCGGGTGCTCATGGCGGCGTGTGCGGCGATCTCGTTGAGGGTGAGGTCGCGGGCGGCATTGTCCTGCATCCAGCACAGCAGGGGCTCGATCGCCGACCCGTGTGGGACGGGGGGATGTTCGTGGACGATGAACTGAGCCTGGCCGCCCTCGCGTTCCAGGGGCATCACGGACAAGCGGGCGGCGTCGGCGGCGACGGCGGAGCCGTAGTCGCGGCGGATCAGGTGCAGGCAGAGGTCCAGACCCGCGGCGGCACCGGCCGAGGTGAGGATCTGCCCGTTGTCGACGTAAAGCACGTCGGGGTCGACGTCGATGTCCGGGTAGTCCCGGGCAAGTTGGGCCGCGGCGATCCAGTGGGTGGTGGCACGCAGGCCGCTGAGCAGGCCGGCGGCGGCGAGGGTGAAGGCGCCCGAGCAGATGGACGCCACCCGGGTACCGGCGCTCGCGGCTTTCTTCAGCGCGTCGTGGACCGCGGCGGGGATGGGTCGGGACGGGTCGGCGACGCCGGGCACAATGATCGTTTCTGCATCGGCGAGCGCCTCCAGACCCCATGGCGCGTGCAGGGTGAACAGCCCGGCGTCAACGTCGAGCCCGTCGGCGCAGATGCGCACCCGGTAGCCGGGGCGTCCGTCGGGCAGGCGGGTGCGGGTGAACACCTCGATAGGGGTGGCCAGGTCGAAGGGGATCACGTGGTTCAGCGCGAGGACGGCGACGGTGTGCACGGCTGCAACATAGGTCGCCACCGTATTCCTGCCAACCGTTACCAGGCAGCGTCTTCCACGGTGTAGCTGCTCGCTCTCATGCCGCGGAGCACTGGTTTTGCCATTGGCGATATTCCGTTGGAAGTTGACACTCCTGTCACTGGGGTGGGGGCGGACCCGCCGGCTAGCCTCGGGCTTCGGTTCCAGCAGGGAAGTGGCATATCCGCCGGAAAGAGGACCCGCATGCGTGCCCAGATTGTCCTGTTCGACGGCTTCGATCCACTCGATGTCATCGCCCCGTTCGAGGTTCTCCACGCCGGCGGCACCGTGTCGGCCGGGGCGCTGACCGTGGAGCTTGTCTCCGCCGAAGGCCCGCGCAAGGTGGTCAGCGGCATCGGTGGCCTCGCGCTCGAGGCCACCGCCCAGCTCGACCCCGAACGTGCCGACCTGATTCTGGTCCCGGGCGCCTCCGGCAGAATCACCGAAGACGACGACCTGACCACGCCCGAACGACTAACCACGCCCGAACGCAACGGTGACGAAACCATCCCGGTGCTGCTGGGCCGCACCCTCGAGACCGATCTGCCCCGCCTGCTCGCGGCCGGGATGAGGCGCCCTGGACTGACGGTGGCCACCGTGTGCGGCGGCTCCCTCGTCCTGGCTATGGCCGGCCTGCTGGAAGGCCGCCGCGCCACCACCCACCACCTGGGTATGGATCTCCTTGACGCCACCGGCGCCACCGCCGTGGCCGCCCGCGTCGTCGACGACGGCGACCTCGTCACCGGTGCCGGCGTCACCTCGGGCCTGGACCTGGGCCTCTACCTGCTCGAGCGGGAACTGGGGCCGCAGATCTCCCATGCCGTCGAGCAGCTGTTCGCGCACGAACGCCGCGGCGTCGTCTGGCGCGACCACGGCCCCACCCCCATCGCCCTGTGACTCCTCGCGGCACACCCCCCACCAAGGCTCTCCCTGAATCCTCTCTCGTAGCCAGGAGCACCCGCATGCCCGTCGAAGGAACCTGGGACCTCGCCATCTCCACGCCGATCGGCACGATGAACGCCGTCGTGGACCTGTACGCCGAAGACGGTGTCCTGAACGGCACCGCTCATGGATCCGGTGAGGAAGCCGCCCTCGGTGACCCGCTCTTCGCCGGGGACCGCCTCACCTGGTCCCAGTCCATCACCAAGCCCCTGCGCCTGAACCTAACCTTCGACATGGTCGTCAACGGCGACACCATGACGGGCAAGTCCAAGGCGGGCCGCCTGCCAACCTCCAAAGTCACCGGCCAGCGCCGCACCGCCTGATCTCAGGGGATCAGGACGGTCGTGCCGGCCAGCTGCCTGGCGGTTTCGTCGTGGACCACCGTCCGCCCGATGGGTAGGTGGAGGGTTCCCCGCGCCACTGCCCGTCGTAGAGTGATCGCGTGACGGCAGGTCGCCTTGCGGCGGTGACGGTTGAGGGGTACACCTCAATCCGCTCGGCACGGGTCCGGCTGGGTGGGCTGAACGTCCTGATCGGCCCGAACGGGGCGGGTAAGAGCAACTTCGTCTCCGCGCTGGAGCTGCTGGGGCGGATCCTCGACGAGGATCTGCAGCTGTTCGTCGGGCTGCGCGGCGGCGCCGGGGCGCTGCTGCACGGCGGTCCGCGAGGCGGAACGCCCGGGATCACAGTCCGGATAGAGGCGCCGCCACACGCCTACCTGGCACGTCTGGTCCCCAGCGCACGCGATGAGCTGGTCTTTGAAACGGAGGAAATCTCCGGGCTGGCAGAGACCGCAGTGCTGGGCCATGGGCACAGGGAGACACTGCTGCACCGGAGGACTGGCAGCCGGGCTGAACGGGCGACAGCGGGCCAGGTGACAGAGATCCTGGACGGCTGCCGGGTGCACCACTTTCACGACACCAGCCGAACCGCACCGGTGAAACGGTTCGCCAACCCGGCGGACAACCTCACGCTCGCCCCCGACGCGGGGAACCTGGCAGCCTATCTGCTACGCCTGGCAACCGAGGACACCGCAGCCTACCGGCGAATTGTGCGGGCCGTCGGGCAGGTTGCGCCCTTCTTCCGGGACTTTGTGCTGGTGGGGGAACATGCCGGTGTCCGGCTGCGCTGGCGGCAGGCCGGTATGGACGGGGTCCTCGGCCCTGAGTCGCTGTCCGACGGCACCCTGCGCTTCATCTGCCTGGCCACGCTGCTGCTGTGTCCCGACCCACAGCCATTGATCATTCTGGATGAGCCGGAACTTGGCCTACACCCGTTCGCCTTGGTCCAGCTCGCCGGCATGCTGCGCTCCGCCAGCCAGACCAGCCAGATCGTCGTGGCCACCCAGTCCGTCCCCCTCGTCGACCATGTCGACCATGTCGACCATGTCGACCATGTCGACCATGTCGACCATGTCGATCTCATCATCGTCGACCGAACGGACGGCACCTCCACCTTCCACCGCCCCAACCCAGCCGATCTCGCGGCCTGGCTGGACGACTACTCGCTGGGCGAACTGTGGCAGAAGAACATCCTCGGCGGCCTGCCCACCCGGGAAGACGGCTGACCCTCGTGCGCTCGCTCTATCTTCTCGCCGAGGGCCAGAGCGAGTTCGTGGTCATCGACTCCGTCCTGCAGCCACACCTCGAGCAGGCCGGCTTCCACGTTCGCAAGTCCATCCTGGTCACGAAACCGACCGTCGGTGGCCCCGCGCTCCGTGGCGGTGTCAGCAGCTGGGCTCGCATCGAAGGGGAGATCCGTCGAGTCCTGCTGGACCCGACCGTCGACATTGCCACCACAATGGTCGACTACTACGGGCTACCCAACGATACCCCGGGCATGTCGCAACGGCCCCTCGCCGCCGACCCGTTCAGCCAGGTAACGGCCGTCGAGCAGGCGATCGAAGAGGTGATTGGCGACCCGCGGTTCATCGCCCATCTCACCCTGCACGAGCTGGAGACCTGGGTCCTCGCCGCCGCAGGCCCGCTCGGCGACCTTGTTGGGAACCGCCGTCTCACCGGGTAGATCAGAAAGATCGTCGACGGCCACGGCGGGCCCGAGCAGGTGAACGACGGCCGGGAGACCGCCCCCTCCAAACGGCTCCCGTATCGAGGCGCTGGTGGATGACACCGAGCCCAAGCTGTGACCGGCTGCCGGTGTCGGACGACGGCGT
>NZ_CAKJTM010000072.1:6285-24336 GCF_917627345.1 Protofrankia sp. CiP3
GAAGGGCATGAAGGGCCAGGCTGACGCGAACGCCACGCGCAAGCTCCTGCTGGAACGCCTGAAGGGGTAGGCAGCCGCTGTCCGCTGTCGCTCTTGCCCACGTCTGGTGACTGCTGGTGCTGCCGATGGGTGGGACTCGTTGTCATCGCGGGGTTTTCCATCCATCGGTCGAACGACGCATGACCACGCCGTTACGTTTTTACGACAGCTTTCGGTGTGTCGCGCGGCCGGGAGCACGGGGCTGTCCGTAGACTCGCGACTGCGCCCGGAAAAGTCCGTCAAAAGCCAAGAATCGTGGCGTACCCGGCCACCATCTCTGGGAGGAGTGCCCGCCACGGTGCCTCTCACCTCCAGTGGGCTCACTGCCTCGGCCTCGTGGCGACGCGGGCGTGGCCGTATGCTCATCGCGCTTGTGGTTGTCATCCTGTTGCTGGCCGCGGCCGGTGCCGGGTACGTCGTGAAGACCCGCGCCGACGCGCGCGCCGCGGACCACGCGGCGGCCGGCGCCGCCCAGGCGTACCTCGCCAGCTGGCAGAACCTCGGTTCGCTCGGCGACCCGGGTGGGGACACGGCCGTGACCACCGCCGCGCAGGATCAGGGCCGGGCCGGCGTGACCGCTGCCAGCGTGCCGGCCGCCATCACCGTGGACCAGCTCGTGGCAACGATGGTCGACGTCCGCACCAGGCTGAACGTCGCGGGAGCCCGCTTCGCAGCCGGCCCGTTGCATCGCCAGGACGCGACGGCGACGGTCGGTTACTCGGCGACCCTCGTCCTCACGGGTTTTGGTGAGCCGTACACCTACGATGGCGTGCTGCATCTGGTGCGCCGCGGCAAGGCCTGGAAGGTGCAGGCCCGTCCTGACTCGGTCAACCCGGCGCTGGCGCCCGGCCTCCGGCTGGACCGTACCCCCTCCACAGGCAGGCGGGGCCAGCTGCTCGACGCGAACGGGCAGCCGCTCGGGGCTGACGCGGAGCTTGCCGGCAACCTGATCGGTCAGGTCTCCCCGCTGTCGGGGCTGCAGCGGGTTTATGACCCCGACCTCGCCCCCCACGGTGGCACGGTGGTCGTCCGCAACGATCGGAACGAGACGGTCAGCACCCTGCGGGCGTATCCGATGGCGGATGGCAAGGATGTCCGGACCACACTCGACCTGAAGGTGCAGCGCGCCGGTGAGGCCGCGGTGTCGACAGCCATCAGGCCCAACGGGGCACTGGTCGCTATCGACACCCGGACCGGCGGGGTCCTGGCCCTGGTGAACCATCCGCTCAACGGCTACGGCCGGGCCGCGATCGGCAGATACCCGCCGGGCTCCACCTTCAAGATCGTCACTGCGACCGCGGCGCTGATGGCCGGTAAGGACGCGAATACCTCGTTGGACTGCACGCAGACGGTGGCAGTCGGTGGGCGTACGTTCCAGAACGCCGAGGCCGAACAGTTCGGCCCGATTCCGCTGCGGGCGGCGTTCGCCCGTAGCTGCAACACCGCGTTCATCCGTCTCGAGCAGTCGCTGCCGGACTCCGCGCTGGAACAGGCCGCGAAGCTGTACGGCTTCGACGGCACCCAGCCGCTGCCGATCGCGAGTGTGGGTGGCTCGTTCCCGCCACCCAAGGACGCGGTCGAGTCGGCGTCCGCCGCGATCGGGCAGGGCAAGGTGTCCGCGAGCCCACTGCAGATGGCGAGCGTGGCTGCGGCCGTGGCCAGCGGGACCTGGCGCCAGCCTTTCGTAGCCGGCAGCGCGCCCAGGAGCAATGCGTTGCCCCCGGCGGTGGTCGCGCCGTTGCAGGATTTCATGCGCGCGGTGGTCACCGAGGGCACGGCGAACGCGGTTGCCTTTCCCGGTGAGGTGCATGGCAAGACCGGCACGGCCGAGTACAAGGACGGCAACCCGCCGCCGACCCACGGCTGGTTCGTCGGCTACCGCGGCACTGTCGCGTTTGCGGTCATCGTTGAGGACGGGGGCTTCGGCGCGCAGTCGGCGGCCCCGGTGGCGGCCCGTTTCCTGGCGGGCCTCGGCGCCCCCTGAGCATCGCCGCTCCCTGACCGTCGCTGGTGGTTGTCCGGGACGTGGTGTTTCGTTGTGGTTGCGTGGAGGACCTTGACGGGGGCGCGAATGTCGGGGAAGGTAGTCGCATGCTTCCCGGAATCCTCGTACGTGAAGAGCGTGCGTAGCCGATCAGAGACCTTGGTCGAATACAGACTGCGTGCGCCGCCCCTCAGTGCCTTCTGGCACGGGGGGTTTTTTTATGCCCGGCACGACCCACCCGTCACCCCCGTGGAACGTCAAGGAAGACGATCAGATGAGCAGAGAGATCACCGGAGCGCAGTCGCTCGTGCTTTCGCTGGAGGAGGCCGGAGCCGACGTGGTCTTCGGCATTCCTGGCGGCGCGATCCTGCCGTTGTATGACCCGTTGTACGACGCTGAGCGTCTCCGCCACATCCTGGTTCGCCACGAGCAGGGGGCGGGGCACGCCGCCGAGGGTTACGCGCAGGCGACCGGCCGGGTGGGCGTGTGCGTCGCGACCTCCGGGCCGGGTGCGACGAACCTGGTCACGCCGATCGCGGACGCCTACATGGACTCGGTGCCCATGGTGGCGATCACCGGCCAGGTGCCGAGCGCGGCGATCGGGACGGACGCCTTCCAGGAAGCCGACATCTGCGGCATCACGCTGCCGATCACGAAGCACAACTTCCTGGTGCACTCCGCGGACGACATCCCGCGCACGATCGCCGAGGCGTTCCACCTGGCTTCGACGGGACGTCCCGGGCCGGTCCTGGTCGACCTGCCCAAGGACATCCTGCAGTCGACGACGGCGGTACTGCCGGGCGACATCTGGCCGCCCACGCTGTACCTGCCTGGCTACCGGCCGGTTACTCGGCCGCACGCCAAGCAGATCCGGGAGGCGGCGAAGCTCATCGGTTCCGCCCGTCGCCCGGTCCTGTACGTCGGTGGCGGCGTGCTCAAGGCACGCGCCGCCGCCGAGCTGCGCGGATTCGCCGAGCTCACCGGCATCCCGGTGGTGACGACGCTGATGGCGCGTGGCGCGTTCCCCGACTCTCACCCCCAGCATCTCGGTATGCCCGGCATGCACGGGTCGGTTGCCGCGGTGACGGCGCTACAGAAGTCCGATCTGCTGATCGCCCTGGGCACCCGGTTCGACGACCGGGTGACTGGGAAGCTTGCCTCCTTCGCGCCGAAGGCCGCGGTCATCCACGCCGACATCGATCCGGCTGAGATCGGGAAGAACCGGGCCGCGGACGTGCCGATCGTCGGGGACTGCCGGGAAGTGATCATTGATCTCATTGCCGCGCTGCGGGAGGAGCCGCGGGCGGACCTCGGTGGCTGGTGGCGACAGCTCGACGGCTGGCGCCGGACCTACCCGTTGGGCTACGACCGGCCGGCGGACGGCTCGATCGCGCCGCAGCACGCCATCGAACGGATCGGCGCGATCGCCGGGCCGGACGCGCTGTATGTCGCCGGGGTCGGCCAGCACCAGATGTGGGCGGCGCAGTTCATCTCCTACGAACATCCCTACACCTGGCTGAACTCCGGTGGCCTGGGCACCATGGGCTATGCCGTGCCCGCCGCGATGGGCGCCAAGGCCGGCCGGCCCGACGCGACCGTGTGGGCGATCGACGGCGACGGCTGTTTCCAGATGACCAACCAGGAGCTGGCGACCTGTGCCCTGGAAGGTATTCCGATCAAGGTTGCCATCATCAACAACGGTTCGCTGGGCATGGTCCGGCAGTGGCAGACCCTCTTCTACGACCAGCGTTACTCCAACACCGAGCTCGGCACCCACGCGGGCGGCGCCAGGAAGCATCCACGCCGGGTGCCGGACTTCGTCCGGCTCGCCGAGGCGCTCGGCTGTGTGGGCCTGCGCTGTGAGTCGCCGGACGAGGTCGACGCCACCATCGAGAAGGCCATGGCGATTGACGACGCACCGGTTGTGGTGGATTTCATCGTCCACCCCGACGCGATGGTGTGGCCGATGGTCGCCGCCGGCGCGAGCAACGACGAGATCAGGGTCGCCCGCGACATCGCCCCCGACTTCGACTACGAAGAGGTCTGACACAGTGACCACACACACGCTGTCGGTGTTGGTCGAGAACAAACCCGGTGTCCTCGCGCGTGTCGCGGGACTGTTCTCCCGGCGTGGTTTCAACATCGAGTCGCTCGCGGTCGGACCGACCGAGCACGATGACATCTCCCGCATGACGATTGTCGTGGCAGTCGATGAGCTACCGCTGGAACAGGTTACGAAACAGCTCAACAAACTGGTCAACGTCATAAAGATCGTCGAGATGGACCCAGCCGCGTCGGTCCGGCGGGAGCTGATTCTGATCAAAGTTCGGGCTGACCTGTCGGTTCGTTCGCAGGTCCTGGAAATCGTCGCGCTCTTTCGCGCGAAGGTGGTCGACGTCGTACCCGACGCGGTCACCGTGGAGGCCACCGGGACCCGCGACAAGCTCGACGCCCTCATCCGGATGCTGGAGCCGTTCGGTATCAGGGAACTGGTCCAGTCCGGCATGGTCGCGCTTGGGCGGGGTTCTCGATCGATCACCGATCGCAGTCTGCGGGCTGTCGAGCGGACGGCCTGACCCCCGTTTCGACGTCTGTGCGGCCCGGCGTCCGTCGGTGCCGTGTTCAATCCCCCAAGGAGAGATTCGATCACAATGGCCGAGATCTACTATGATGCCGACGCGTCGCTTGACAACATCAGCAACCGCAAGGTCGCCATCATCGGTTACGGCAGCCAGGGCCACGCGCACGCACTCAACCTGCGGGACAGCGGCGTTGACGTCCGGGTCGGCCTGCCGGAGCACAGCCGCAGCCGGGCGAAGGCGACCGACCAGGGGCTGCGGGTGCTCACGCCGGCCGAGGCGTCCGCCGAAGCAGATGTGATCATGCTGCTCGCGCCGGACACGGCCCACCGCAAGATCTATGCGGAGTCCATCGCGCCGAACCTCGCGCCGGGCAAGGCCCTCGCGTTCGGGCATGGTTTCAACATCCGCTACGGTCTGATCGAAGCGCCGGCCGGGGTGGACGTGTTCATGGTCGCCCCGAAAGGCCCCGGCCACCTCGTCCGGCGGACCTTCACCGAGGGGAAGGGCGTTCCCGTGCTCGTCGCGGTGGCGGCCGACGCCTCGGGCGGCGCGCTGCCGCTGGCGCTCGCGTACGCCAAGGCGATCGGCGGTACCCGCGCGGGCGCGCTCCGCACGACTTTCACCGAGGAGACCGAGACGGATCTCTTCGGCGAGCAGGCGGTCCTGTGCGGGGGCGCGAGCGCGCTGGTGCAGGCTGGTTTTGAAACGCTGGTCGAGGCCGGGTACCAGCCTGAGGTGGCCTACTTCGAATGCCTGCACGAGCTCAAGCTGATTGTCGACCTCATGTATGAGGGCGGTATCAGCCAGATGCGCTACTCGATTTCCGATACCGCCGAGTACGGTGACGTCACCCGCGGCCCACGCGTGGTGACACCAGCGGTAAGGGAAGAAATGCGCCGCATTCTCACCGAGATCCGGGATGGGTCGTTCGCCCGCGAGTGGATCGCCGAGGACGATGCCGGCCGCCCGAATTTCACCAAGCTCGTGGAGGAGGGGAAGAACCATCCGATCGAGCAGGTCGGGGCCCAGCTGCGGCCACTGATGTCCTGGATCTCCAAGCCGGCTGGCTGACGACCGCTTCCGAGTGGACGGGCCGCACCCGTGGGTCCTGTCCACTCGGTACGCTTGGCCGCGCTCGCTGGTATCCGCGTCCGCCGGCACACGGGCCCGCGAGGATCTGTCCGTGCCGTCCTCTCGTGTCTTTCCACAAGGCCGTCTTCCCAAGGAGCCCTACCGTGCCCGTCGTCCTGGTTGCCGAGGAGCTGTCACCGGCCGGGCTGGAGCTGCTGTCCGGCGAGTTCGAGGTCCGTCACGTCGACGGGTCCGACCGGGCCGCGCTGCTGGACGCGGTCGCGGGCATCGACGCTCTGATCGTGCGCAGCGCGACCCGGGTGGACGCGGAGGTGCTTGCGGCGGCCGGGTCGCTCAAGGTCGTGGCCCGCGCCGGGATCGGGCTGGACAACGTCGACGTCGCGGCCGCGACGACCCGCGGTGTCATGGTTGTCAACGCTCCGTTGTCGAACATCCTCAGCGCCGCTGAGCATGCTGTCGCGCTGCTGGTGGCGGTGGCCCGCCGGATTCCCGCGGCCAACGCGGCGCTGCGCGCCGGTGAGTGGAAACGGTCGAAGTACGTCGGGGTCGAGCTCGCGGACAAGACCGCGGGTGTCGTCGGGCTCGGGCGCATCGGCGTGCTGGTCGCGCAGCGGCTGTCGGCGTTCGGTATGCGGATCGTCGCCTACGACCCGTACGTCTCGGTGGCCCGCGCCGCCCAGATGGGTGTCCGCCTGGTCGAGCTCGACGAGCTGCTGGCCATCAGCGACGTCATCACGATCCACCTGCCGAAGACCCCGGAGACACTCGGCCTCATCGGCAAGGACGAGCTTGAGCGCGTCAAGCCGGGTGTGATCATCGTTAACGACGCCCGGGGCGGGCTCATCGACGAGTCGGCGCTGGCTGACGCTGTCCGGGACGGCCGGGTCGGCGGTGCCGGTATCGATGTGTTCGCCACCGAGCCGACCACCTCCTCGCCACTGTTCGAGCTCGACAATGTCGTGGTCACCCCGCATCTGGGGGCCTCCACCCAGGAGGCGCAGGACAAGGCGGGTCTTGCCGTCGCCCGGTCGGTACGCCTGGCGCTGCGCGGTGAGTTCGTGCCGGACGCGGTGAACGTACAGGCGGGCGGAGTCGTGGCCGAGGAGGTGCGGCCCGGGCTCGCGCTCGCGGAGAAGCTCGGCCAGTTGTTCACGGGGATCGCTGGAGGGCTCGCCGCCGGGATCACCGTTGAGGTCCGCGGCGAGATTGCCGCCCATGACGTGTCCGTGTTGCAGCTCGCCGCTCTCAAGGGAGTGTTCACCGACATCATCGAGAAGCAGGTCACCTACGTCAACGCGCCGCTGCTCGCCACGGAGCGGGGGGTCGACGTCCAGCTTGAGACGTCCGAGGAAAGCCCCGACTACCGCAATCTCGTCACGGTGCGCGGGGTGCTGGCGGACGGTACGACCGTGTCGGTCAGTGGCACGCTCACCGGTCCCCGTCAGGTCGAGAAGGTCACCGCGATCGACGACTTCGAGGTGGATCTCCGCCCTCAGGCGCACCTGGCGTTCTTTCGTTACGCCGACCGGCCGGGTGTCGTCGGAGCGGTTGGCGCGCTGCTGGGCGAAGCCCAGATCAACATTGCGAGTGCGCAGGTCAGCAGGCGCAAGGCCGGCGGTGAGGCCCTGATGTCGCTCTCGCTCGACGACGCGGTGCCGCAGGACATCCTGACCGAGATCGCGAAGATCATTGGAGCGTCCGCGGCACGTGCGGTCAGTCTCAGCGACGAGTAGGAGACGGCTGGTTATTGTTCTGTGGCGCTCGTCCGAAAGCTATCGGGTATATGTCCGATCGCGTGTCGGAATCCGCGGCCGTGACCTGCTCCCCGGTTCGCTTGCCGTGGTGTGGGAACCGGCGTCCCGGGTTTACCGTGAATGCCATGGCTCGGGACGGTTGTCAGGACCCCTTCGAGGGGCTGCGCCTCGACGACAGTTTTGTGCGTGGGGCGCGCTTCGTCGAGCCTTCTGCCGACGAACGCGCCGTGACGCATGGTGAGGTGCGATCAGCTCATTGCCGGGTGCAACCTGCCCACCGCGGTGTCCCGAGCGCCTTCCAGCGCTGGGCGTGGGCGCCATCCTCCCCGCGTGGCCGCCGGGCCACCCGGTTCGTGGCGCTGGTGACGGTGTTGGCCGGGGTGGCTGGCCTTGGGCTGTTCCTGCTCCGCCACGGTGTCCCGCGCATGGCCGCGGTCTCGGCGCCGGCGCCGTCCGCGGGTATCCCGGCCCGGGTGTATGACCACGCCGGGAGTGGCTCGCCCGGCGTGGCTCCGGCGAGCCCGGCCGTGGATGTGGCGAGCCCGCCGCCCGGTGATGATCAGCGGTTCGCGGTTGACGCGGCCCTGTTGGCGGGCCTGCGGGAGGGTGACTGCCTGACATGGGCCCCCGATCCGGCTCGCACGGTCCTGCCGATCCGGGTGCCATGCGAGCAGCCGCATGTTGATCAGGTTACCCGGGTGCTCGACCTTGCCGGCCCGTTCCCAGCCTGGCCCGTCTGGCCGGGTTCGGAAGAGCTGGCGAGCGCGGCCCGGACGAACTGCCCGGACGTCGCGCGGAGCCTTGCCGGCAGCACCGAAACGGCTCCGGATATGCGGACCGCGTCCATCCATCCGGAGGAGCCGGAATGGCTGGCCGGCGCCTATGGTCTCGTCTGCACGGTCCGTACGGGCGACCTGCGGCCGCGGGTGGGGCCGGTGCGGGCCGTGGGTGTGGCCACCTGAAGCGTTCCCGGACCGGCCCCGACGCACCCGCCGTCCTTGGTTCCACTTCGGATATCAGCGTCGAGGGAGTAGGCTCAGCCGGCAATGCGCGCGCTCCTGCTTCTTAGAGCGCCCGGCAATAGGGGAGTGGATCAAAGAGCGGGGCTGAGGTGCGTGCATCGCGAGGCGGCGGAGAGAGTCACCGGAGATGTTGGGTGGCGACTGACGAGCCGGGGTACCCGTGCCTCGTGCGGCGATGGACGGGGAGCGATGCGGCGAGGTGCGTGCCCTGGCCCCGCGATGCCGCGTCCCCTATTGCCGGAGCCTCTTAGCTGCCGCGGCGGGGCCTGAGACAGGTCGGCTTCCTCGCCGCGGAGTTCGGTGCGCGCCGGCCGCCGCAGGCTTTTCCGCCGGAAGCTTGGAGCAGCAGAGCAGTGACTACCTCGCAGCAGCCCTCGGGCATGCCTATCGACAAGTACCGGCCGTTCACTCCAGTGGACCTGCCGGACCGGACCTGGCCGGGCCGCACGATCACGCGGGCACCTCGGTGGTGCAGTGTGGACCTGCGTGACGGCAACCAGGCACTGATCGACCCGATGACGCCCGCACGCAAGATGCGGATGTTCGATCTGCTCGTCCGGATGGGTTACAAGGAGATCGAGGTCGGCTTCCCCGCCGCGAGCCAGACGGACTTCGATTTCATCCGTCAGCTCATCGAGGGCGGTCATATTCCCGCTGACGTCACCGTGCAGGTACTGACCCAGGCCCGGGAGGAGCTGATCGAACGCACGATCACCTCACTGATCGGGGCGCCTCGGGTCCTGGTGCACCTGTACAACTCGACGTCGACGCTGCAACGCCGAGTCGTGTTCGGGCTCGATCGCGAGGGCGTCAGCGACATCGCCGTCCAGGGCGCGCAGTGGTGCGCCCGCTATGCGGACAAACTCCTGAGCGGAAGCGACGTCCGGTGGCAGTACAGCCCGGAGTCGTTCACCGGAACGGAGCTGGAATACGCCCTCGAGGTGTGTGAGGCGGTCATGGACGTCTGGCAGCCGACGCCGGACCGGCCGGTGGTGCTGAACCTGCCCGCGACCGTCGAAATGGCCACCCCTAACGTCTACGCGGACCAGATCGAGTGGATGTCACGCAACCTGACTCGGCGGGACAGCGTCGTGCTGTCCCTGCATCCGCACAATGACCGTGGCTGCGCGGTCGCGGCCGCCGAGCTCGGGGTCATGGCCGGGGCTGACCGGATCGAGGGGTGCCTGTTCGGCAACGGCGAACGCACCGGCAATGTCTGTCTGGTGACCCTCGGGCTGAACCTGTTCTCCCAGGGCGTCGACCCCGAAATCAACTTCAGCGACATCGACGAGATCCGCCGCGGTGTCGAGTACTGCAACCAGCTTCCGGTGCATCCCCGCCACCCCTATGGCGGCGATCTTGTCTACACCGCGTTCTCCGGTTCGCATCAGGACGCCATCAAAAAGGGTTTCGAGGCGATGGAGCGGACCGGGCAGCGGCGCTGGGAAGTGCCCTACCTGCCCATCGACCCGATGGACGTGGGCCGGTCATACGAGGCTGTCATCCGCGTGAACAGCCAGTCGGGTAA
This sequence comes from Protofrankia sp. CiP3, assembly GCF_917627345.1. Taxonomy (NCBI): domain Bacteria; kingdom Bacillati; phylum Actinomycetota; class Actinomycetes; order Frankiales; family Frankiaceae; genus Protofrankia; species Protofrankia sp. CiP3. The sequence continues at coordinate 16,287 of NZ_CAKJTM010000072.1, forward strand.
GGGCGGCGTCGCCTACCTGCTGAAGTCGGAGCACTCGCTGGACCTGCCGCGCCGGCTGCAGATCGAGTTCTCCCGCGTCGTGCAGCGCCACACCGACGGTACCGGCGGCGAGGTGACCGGTACGCAGCTGTGGGAGATCTTCTCGCGTGAGTACTTCCTCGCCGGTGACGACACGGACGCCCCGCTGGAGCTGCTGGGTTCCCGCACCACGGCGGCACACGGCGAACGCGACGAGGTCAATGTCTCGGTGCGCATCCACGGCGGCGACGAGGTCATCAGCGGTACTGGTAACGGTCCGATCGACGCGTTCGTGACCGCTCTCGCCGAACGGGACATCGATGTCCGGGTGCTCGACTATCACGAGCACGCCCTCGGCTCCGGCGCCGACGCCCGTGCCGCCGCCTATCTGGAGGTGGCTGTAGGGGGCCGGGTGTGCTGGGGCGTCGGCATCGACCCGAACATCGTCACCGCCTCGCTGCGGGCGGTGGTGAGCGCGGTCAACCGGGCCGCGCGGGACAAGGGCGTCGTCGACGGACCGTGACGACGAGCCGCTGAACGCGATGTCACCGGACCTCCACGGGGAGGCTGACGGAGATCTCGAGGGGGAGGCTGGCTGGCTTGGCCGGGGCGGCCGGGGCGGCATAGCTGACCTGGCAGCGGGAGCCCGGCTGCCAGGGAACCCGGCCCGCCGCCCGCGCGGACGGCGGGCCGGCCATCTCCGCGAGGCGGAGAAGCAGGCGCTCGACCCGGACCAGGCCGACGGGGTGCCCCATCTCGGTGACCACCACAACCGGATCGAAGCGCTGGGACGGTGTACGGCTCATCGCGCGGCGCGCCACCTCGACGACATGTTCATCGGGCCGGGCGCACATGCCGGCCAGAGCACCACGGGTGATATCGCCGCTGGCGGTGCCGTGGCCGGCGCCGATGGCACCGCTCCGGGGCCGGGGCGCCATGCCGGGCCGGCGGGTGGCTGCCGGTGGGGCGTCGCGGTGGGGACGGGCGTCCCCACCGGGGGTCCATAGCTGTTCGAGCAGGCTGCCCACGCCGTCGCCGCGCTCTGTCCGCTGGGCGAGCAGCCGGATGCGCCGAGAGATCGTCGGGTCCAGGCGCTGCCAGCTGGCCGCTGGGCGGCCCAGGTGCCAGCCCTGCCCGAACGGGATGCCGAGGGCCACGAGCATCGCCAGTTCCTCGTCACGCTCGACCCCCTCCGCGATCACCCATGCGCCGAGCCGGTTGGCGAAGACGTTGACCAGTTCGGCCAACGTTCGTCTGACCTGGTCGACGTTTGCGCGGGCGACGAGATCCCGGTCGAGTTTGACCAGCTCGGGGCGGATCAGCGCGAGCTGGCGAAGTCCCGCGTAGCCGGAGCCGACGTCGTCCAGCGCGATGACGCCGCCGCGGTCGCGCAGCGCCTGGGCGGTGACGACGATCTCAGGGGCACGCTCGGCGGTGCTGATCGCCTCGTTGAGCTCCATGACCAACCCGTTCAGGTCGGCGTCGAGCCAGACCGCGGCGACCTCCGGAGCAGTCAGCAGGTGCGGCATGACGTTGACGGCGAGAAAACAGTTGGGCGGGAGCCGGTCGCGCGCCGCGAGCGCCTCCCGCAGGACCCTGGCTTCGAACCGCGCGGCGACCCCGGCGCGATCAGCGGCGGCGAACCACAGGTCGGGCGATGGCGCCGCGCTCGCCCCGAAGCGCGCAAGCGCTTCGTAACCGGCAATCACACCGCGGCGGAGGTCGACGATCGGCTGGAAGACGACCCGCGGCTGACCGGGATCGGCCAGCGCCCGGTGCAGCGCCACGGACCATCCACCCGTGCCGTCGGTCGCCTTCTCGTGGCCGGGGGGGCTCGTGGCCGGGATTTTTTCAAGAATCATGCGCCGTTCACCCCTTTACGCCGTCGCATGTGTGTCCCGTCGCGTGCCGTCCGCGTCCGCCGGTATGAGGTTCCTATCATTTTCATTCCATCGTCGCTTACTCCACGTACTGATTCGTGACTGGTCGTGACATATGATCGATGGACTCTACGTGAGGGGCATGGTCGTCTTCGACGTGTCATCCTGCGTGTCGTGAGCCTTTTCCCTGCTCAAAACAGGCTCGCAGGGGGTTGGGAATGCGGTAGGGGGAACCGTGGGGGCTGGTCGGGCCCGACCCGTGGGGGCAGGGGTGACGCTGCCGGTTTACAGTCGCGCCCATGAGGCTTGCGGTTATCGGCGGGGACGGCATCGGACCAGAGGTTGTCGCGGAAGGGCTGCGCGTACTGCGTGTCGTCGAACCCAAGGTGGAGACGACCGGCTACGACCTGGGCGCGCGCCGCTGGCAGGCCACTGGCGAGACCCTGCCCGATTCGGTGCTCGCCGAGCTGCGTGCGCACGACGCCATCCTGCTCGGGGCCGTCGGTGATCCCGCTGTCCCCAGCGGGGTGCTGGAGCGCGGGCTGCTGCTGCGGCTGCGGTTCGAGCTCGACCACTACGTGAATCTGCGCCCGGTGCGGCTTTACCCCGGTGTCGCCACGCCGCTGGCAGGTGAGCCGCACATCGACATGGTGGTGGTGCGGGAGGGAACGGAAGGCCCGTACGTGGGTGCCGGCGGCACGCTGCGCCGGGGCACGCCGTTGGAGGTGGCCACCGAGGAGAGCGTCAACACCCGGCACGGGGTCGAGCGCGTCGTGCGGGACGCGTTCCGCCGGGCGCAGGCCCGTCCTCGGCGGCTGCTGACGCTCGTCCACAAGACCAACGTCCTGACGAGGGCCGGCGACCTGTGGCTGCGCACGGTCGCCGATGTCGCGCCCGAGTTCGCCGATGTGCGGGTCGACTACCAGCACGTGGATGCCGCGTCGATGTTCTTCGTCACCGATCCGGGACGTTTCGACGTCGTCGTGACCGACAACATGTTCGGCGACATCCTCACCGACATCGGTGCCGCGATCACCGGCGGGATAGGACGGGCCGCCAGCGGCAACCTCGACCCGTCCGGGGCACACCCGAGCATGTTCGAACCGGTGCACGGCAGCGCGCCCGACATTGCCGGGAAGGGGATCGCGGACCCGACGGCCACGGTGCTGTCCGTCGCGATGCTGCTCGAGCACCTGGGGCGTCCCGACGACGCGGCCCGCGTCGAGACCGCTGTCGCCGCGGCGCTGACCGACCGTTCCCAGCTGGGCGCCGGTCACGCGGAGCCGCTGTCCACCCGGGCGATCGGCGAGGACCTGGCGGCGCGCGTCGCCGGGTAAGGGGGCGTAAGGGGGCGCTGGGTAGCCCGAAACCGGCCGCCGGGCGGAAGGGCCTGAATGCCTGGCTGCCGGAGCCTGTTTCGGGGCGCTATCCTCAGAGGGGCCGTAGATCCGGTACGACGGCAGCCGACAGGGCCTGACCACGGCGAAGATCGGCAAAATCGTCACTCGTCCGTGCGTTATGTTTCCGTCGCTCACGCCTGGAGTCACTCGTGTCCATCACACCAACGTCAAAGATCTGGATGAGCGGGGAGTTCGTCGACTGGGACGATGCTCGCATCCACGTCCTCAACCCGACCCTTCACTACGGGTGGGGCGTCTTCGAGGGCATCCGCGCCTACTCCACCGCGCGGGGCAGCGCCGTGTTCCGGCTGACCGACCATGTCGCGAGGCTTTATCGCAGCGCCAAGATCTACATGATGGAACCGGAGCTCAGCCAGGCGGAGCTGATTGACGCGATCAAGGAAACGGTCGCGATCAACGAGATCGACGCCTGCTATATCCGGCCCCTGATCTATCTCGGGTACGGCGAGATGGGCCTCAACCCGCTGCCGTCCTCGATCGAGGTGATGATCGCTGTCTGGCCGTGGGGCGCCTATCTGGGGGACGACTCCGGGGAGAAGGGCGTCCGGGCCACCGTCTCGACGTGGCGCCGTAATGACAACAACATCATCCCGCCGGCGGCCAAGGCGTCCGGGCAGTACCTCAACTCCTCGCTCGCCAAGGTCGCGGCGCTCAAAGCCGGCTATGACGAGGCCATCCTGACCAGTCCCAACGGCCATATCGCCGATGGTTCGGGCGAGAACGTCTTCATCGTGTCGGACGGTATGGTCATCACGCCGCCGCTCAGCGACGGTCCGCTCGGCGGCATCACCCGCGCGTCGATCATGCAGATCGCCTCCGATCAGGGCTATCAGGTCCGCGAGCAGCACATCGTCCGCACCGATCTGTACCTGGCGGACGAGGCCTTCTTCACCGGGACCGCGGCCGAGATGGTGCCGATCGTGGAGATCGACGACCGCCCGGTCGGATCGGGCCGTCCTGGGCCGATCACCCGTGAACTGCTGGACCTGTTCCACCAGGCGACACGCGGGGAGCTCGACCGTTACAAGATCTGGAACGAGCCCGTCCGGGAGGCCTGAGGCCACGGGCCTGCGACCGCGGGCCTCAGATCCGCGGCCCGTGGCCCGCGATCGCGGGGCCTGACGCCGGGGCATACAACGGCGACAGCCTGCTTAGAGCGCTCTTAGAGAGCGCTCTAAGGGCGCTTCTTCGCTGGCGTGATCGCGCCAGCAGAGGCTCATCACGGTCGCGGCATCCGGCTCCGCCGTTCCCCACTACCCGTCGTTCGCCATGCCGAACACCGGAGGGCCTGGTCAACTGGTTCCGCTGCGCCTAATGTCTCCTGTCACGTTCTCGTTTCACAAGTTCACAAGCTCCAGGGAGACCGTGATGCGGGTTTGCGACGGAATGAGCGCTCTGGTCCTGATGATCGGACCAGAGCACACCCTGCGTCAGGCGGCGCGGCTCATGGCCGATCGGAAGGTCGGCGCGGCGATTGTGCACGATGTCGACGGTCAGGGATACGGAATTCTTACCGAACGTGATGTGCTGATGTCGGTGGCTGCGGGCCAGAACCCGGACCTCGAACTGGCTGGTGATCATATTACCCGTGATGTCGTGTTCGCTGATCCAGAGTGGTCCCTGGATGAAGCCGCCGCGGCAATGCTTCGTGGCGGGTTCCGGCATTTGATCGTTTGCGAGCGTGGCGGGGTGGCCGGGGTGCTGTCCATGCGGGATGTTGTGCGTTCCTGGAGCGGCCAGCGTTCCGTTGTCTAACTGGTGGCCTTCGGTTGTTTGATCGACTGCCAGCTTCCGCTGGTTTTTTTGCTCCACCGGTGGATATCACTGCCCAAGTCGGGCGCTGGACGCACACGATTCCCGACATTGGCGCTACGGTCACGGTGTGCAGGAGGAAGAAGCGGTCGCGCTGCTCCAGGCGACCACGTTGCTGAAGGAACTGGACGAGCCGGCGCTGGCGCGGCTGGCCGCACGTTCGGTCGTGCGCCGGTATCGCCGTGGCCAAGTTGTCTTTACTGAAGGTGATCCATCTGACACGTTGCTGGTAGTGGCCGCTGGGCGGTTGAAGGTGCTCACGACGGCCGACGACGGCCGGGACCACGTTCTCAACATCGCGGGCCCAGGTGAGACCCTCGGTGAGCTCAACATCGTCGAGGCTGGTCCGCGGTCGGCCAGCGTCGAGGCACTGGAGCCCAGCGAGGCTCTGGTGCTGGACCGTGCGGCCGTGTGGGAGCTGGTGCGGGAGCGGCCAGCCGTCGCGGAGCAGCTCATCCGGGCGCTGGTCGCCCATGTCCGCCGACTGACCGGGGCAAACGCGGACCTGGTCTTCCTCGACCTGCCCCGCCGGGTTGCCAAGTTGCTCCTGCTGCGGATGCGGGAGTCCGGGCGTCCGCTGATCGAGCTTGGTCTGACCCAGACCGAGATCGCCTCCCTGTTGGGCGGTTCCCGTCAGTCGGTCAACCAGGCCATGCGGGAGTTCGAGAAGCGGAAGTGGATTCTGGCCGAAGGGCAGACGATCACCATCCTCGAGGTCGAACGCCTGCGCCGTTTCGCTGGCGACTGATGTGTCGGTGTTGATTTTTCATCGTCCCAGCACTGGCTCAGTGTTGGCTCGATGCCTGGCCGGGCGCGGCTGAGCGGGCGCTTCCCGGCTCCGGGGGGCACCGCCGTAAAGTGGTCAGCCGGCGGTGAACCTGCCCACGTCGCGCGTACCGGCTGCTCACCCCTGCCGCCGGGCGCGTGACATCCCCGGAGATCACGCAGGTGAGAGGCGCGTTGTGCTTCCAGAGGACCCAGGCTCCTTCCATGTTTATGACACGACGCTGCGTGACGGGACCCAGCAGGAGGGGCTTTCGCTGTCGGTCGGCGACAAGCTTGCGGTGGCCCGCCATCTCGACGAGATAGGCGTGGGCTTCATCGAGGGCGGCTGGCCCGGATCGAATCCCAAGGACGCCGAGTTCTTCCGCCGCGCCCGTACCGAGCTGCGCCTGACCCACGCCAGGCTCACCGCGTTCGGCGCGACCCGGCGTGCCGGGCTGGCCGCCGCTGACGACCCTCAGGTCGCGGCTCTGCGGGACGCCGGCACGGATGTCGTCTGTCTGGTCGCGAAGGCCGACCGCCGGCACGTCGAGCGGGCTCTGCGTACCACCCTCGCCGAGAATCTGGCGATGATCCGGGACACCGTGACCCATCTGCGTGCCGAGGGCAAGCGGGTGTTCGTGGACGCCGAGCATTTCTTCGATGGTTACCGCGCCGACACCGACTACGCCCTGGCAATGGTCGGGGTCGCCGCCGAGGCTGGTGCCGAGGTCGTCGTCCTCTGCGACACCAACGGCGGGATGCTGCCGACCCGGATCGGGGACGTCGTCAGCGCCGTCCGCGGCGCCACCGGTGCGCGGCTGGGTATCCACTGCCATGACGACACCGCCTGCGCGGTCGCGAACACCCTGGTCGCGGTCGAGGCTGGAGCCACCCACGTCCAGGGGACCGCCAACGGTTATGGCGAGCGGTGCGGCAACGCCGACCTGTTCAGCGTGATCGCCGGATTGGAGACGAAGCTCGGGCGCCCGGTGCTGCCCGCCGGCAAGCTGCGCGAGCTGGTGCGGGTGTCGCATGCCATCGATGAGATCACCAATCTGGCTCCCGACACCCACCGTGCTTATGTCGGCGCGAGCGCGTTCGCGCACAAGGCCGGGCTGCACGCGAGCGCGGTCAAGATTGATCCGGACATGTACCAGCACGTCGATCCGGCCGCGGTAGGCAACGACATGCGGATGCTGGTCTCGGAGCTCGCCGGCCGCGCCACGATCGAGCTCAAGGGCCGGGAGCTGGGGCTGGACCTCTCCGGCCAGCGCGAGGCCCTCGGCCGGGTCGTGGACCTGGTCAAGGAGCGGGAGGCCGCCGGTTACGCCTACGAGGCGGCGGAGGCATCCTTCGAACTGCTGCTGCGCGACGAGGTCGAAGGCGAGCGGCGCTATTTCACCCTCGAGTCGTGGCGCGTGATCGTCGAGCGGCGGCCCGACGGCGAGGTCGTGAGCGAGGCGACCGTCAAGCTGCTCTCCCGCGGCGTGCGGCATGTGTCGACGGCCGAGGGCAACGGCCCGGTCAACGCCCTTGACCGGGCGTTGCGGGAGGCGCTGGAGAAGGGCTACCCGGGCCTGGCCGACCTCGACCTCGTCGACTACAAGGTGCGCATCCTCGACGGCAGGTCCGGCACTGGCGCGGTGACCCGAGTGCTGGTGGAGACCAGCGACGGCCGCGACCGGTGGGACACGATCGGTGTTGACGAGAACATCATCGCCGCCTCCTGGGAGGCGTTGGCGGATGCGGTCACCTACGGTCTGCGCCGCCAGGGCGAAGGCGCCGGGCGCGACGCCCCGCCCCGGGTATGCCCGGAAGCCGCGGCCGGGGATGCCGGGGAGACGGAGAAGATTACCGCGGTGAATGGGGCGACCACTTAGTGCGCTTATGATCCTCGTGTCCGGCGACGGCGGGGGATGATGTGGGAGACGAGGCAAGCGACGGCGCGGCCGACGGCAGCAGCGATCGTGACGGCGGAGGTGACGCTCCCGCGACGGATCGTCCACCGCGGGTGTTTGTCTCCTACGCCCACGGATCGCCCGAGGACGACGACACCGTCCGGGATCTGTGGATCTTTCTGCGGTCGCGGGGGATCGACGCGAAGCTCGACAAGCCCGCGGCCGAACGCCGGCAGGACTGGCCGCTGTGGATGCT
>NZ_CAKJTM010000072.1:24561-25921 GCF_917627345.1 Protofrankia sp. CiP3
GTTCCTGCCGGTGCTGCTGCCCGGCCGCTCGGTCGAGGACATCCCGCAGTGGCTCGGCCCGTACTCGACGACCCACTATCCGATCGCGGAGATCTCCGACACCGGTGCCGGGATGGAGACGCTGCTGCGCGTCCTGACCGGCCAGCCGTTCGAGATCGAACCACCGCTGAAGCCAGGCACCCGCCCTGTCCTGCCTCCCCGTGACGTCGCCGTGCCTGGGGCACCACCGCCGGCCGGTTCGCGGGCAGGTACCGGTGGCCGGGACGGGTCACGCCGGGGTTCGCTGACACATGAGATCGTCCTTGCGGTGCGGCTCGCCGACGGCTGGCTGACCACGCGGACGGTACTTGGCGACACCGTGCTGGGGGAGCGCGCCACGGCGTTGCCGCTCGGGCTCGGCACGGTGTGGACGGCACAGCCCGCGGATCCGGCGGGCGCGGACGCCTACCTGTCCGACGCAGGCCACCGGTTGCGCGACGCGCTGTTCGACGCCGGTACCGCGCGGCACCTGACCGAGCTGATCGACGCCGCACCGTTCGGCACGGTCGTCGACATCGTGGTGGAGGCCGACGGCCCGGCGCTCGCGCTGCCCTATGAGCTGCTGCGGCTGGCCGGCGGAGGCGGCAGGCCGCTCGTCACCATGCCCGGCGTGCGCCTGGCCCGCCGGGTCGCTGGGCTGAGCCGGCAAGGGATGCCGAGCCGGGTCGCGACCCCGCCGTTACCGGGCCCGTTGAAGATCCTCGTCGCGGTGGCGGCCCCGGACGAGACCCGGACGCGGAACGCTCCGCTCGACGTCGAGGCGGAGATGCAGGCGATCATCGACGCTGTCCAGCCGGTGGCGGGTACCGGGGCCGCGCAGGTCACGATCCTCGAGGTCGCCGGCCTGACGGAGATCGCCGACGCGCTGGGCGGCCGGAGCGCCGCGGGCGATGCCGGTTACCGCGTCGACGACAGCTACCACGTGCTGCACCTGTCCGCGCACGGCTCGCCGTCCTCGGCCGAGCTGGAGGACGAGGACGGCAACCCGGTCACCATCGGTGCGCAGGAGCTGGTGGACGCGCTCAAGGGCGCATCCCGCCCGCTGCCGTTGATCGTGCTGGCGTCCTGTTCGGGTGCGGCCCGAACTGAGGGGCTCGCGGAGAGCCTCGTCCGCGGCGGGGCCGACCGGGTCGTGGCCATGCAGACGACCGTCACCGACCGTTATGCAACCGACTTGGCCAGGGTCTTCTACGCGGAGCTGGCCACCGGCCGCGCCGAGTCGGTGGCTGCGGCGCTCGCCGAGGCCCGCCGGCGGGTGGACGCCGATCGCCAGGCGGCCGCGCGGGCCACCGGCCGGCTCGCGGCTCCCGAGTACGCCACC
>NZ_CAKJTM010000073.1:0-12234 GCF_917627345.1 Protofrankia sp. CiP3
ATATGTCTCCTGGCGGATCATGGCGTGCCGGTAGTGTTTGATCGTGCCCAGCAGCCAGCGCACGTTCCCGGTCCAGACCGGTGCTCATGACACAGCCCTGACCGCGGGCAATCAGGTCCACGTCAGGGCTGGCAGTGACAACCTGTCCGCCGCGGTCGCCGTCCTGACCCACCCGGATCTCGCCGGCATCGTGGATGTCGTCACGTGGGCCCGTGACGGCTGGCTCACCGTCGCCAACGCTGGCGGCGCTTCCAGGGTTGCTCTCGCCGACCCGACCAGCCCCTGGCAGGTCCTGCGCGGGCACGATCCGGTGGCCGTGCAGGACCCGATGCACGGTGTTCCCCTGGACGCGGCGCTGGATGATCCGTCACCGCCGAACAACCGCAACTCCTACCCGCTTGCCGGAGTACGGCTCGCCTCGGCCTTCGCCGACCCGCACCGGTCACCGGACATCGTGGTCGTCCACAGCGCCGCGCACCACTGGCCGGAACGCGGCGGCCACCTGGGTGAGCACGGGTCGCTGGACGCGGGCCAGTCCCGGGCGCCGCTGCTGCTGTCCGGGGCCGGGATCAGGCACCGCGGCCTGCTTCACCGCTTCGCCCGCACCGTTGACATCGCACCGACCCTGGCGTTGCTGGCCGGGGCGTCCATGACGGGCCCGCAGGGGGCAAAGATCGATGGCCGGCCGCTCGCGGACCTCTGTGAGCCGGGCGCCCGCCATGTCGTCGGGCTGCTCTGGGATGGCGCGAACTGTAATGATCTGCTGAACATGGCCGGCACGGGTGAGCTGCCGGCCGTTGCGCGCCTGCTGGCGCGGGGATGCGCCCTGGCCGGTGGTGCCATCGCCGAGTTCCCGAGCGTCACGCTCACGAACCACACCTCGGCGCTGACCGCGGTGGGCCCGGGACGGCACGGCATCCTGAACAACGTCTACTTCGACCGCGAGACCGGGCGCCGGATCATCGCCAACGACTCGTCCACCTGGCATGTGGCGTGCGACCAGCTTCGGGACGGCGTATGGACGATTTTCGAGGCGATCGCGGCGGCACGTCCGGGCGTGTCGACGGCGTGTGTGAACGAGCCGGTCGACCGGGGCGCGACCTATTCGACTTTCGCGCTGGTCCGCTCGATGAACGGCGGCGATGGCGCCAGTGGTCTGGGTGAGCATCTGCCCTCGGCACAGGACGACCCGTACGCGACCGCGCGGTGGGTCGAGGCGGACCCGGACTACGCCTGGTCGACCCAGGTGGACGCGCTCGGTCTCACGCAGGTCGAGCAGCTGTGGGGCGGGGATGCGCAGCCGCCCGCGTTCATGTGGTGGAACACGACGCTGACCGATACCGGGCACCACGGCGGCGGGCCCTACTCGCCGCAGGCCCGCGCGTCAATGATTGATGCCGACCGGCGTCTGGGGGCCTTCCTCGACCTGCTCGACGCGCGCGGACTCACCGACGACACCGCCATCCTGCTGACCGCCGACCACGGCAGCGAAGGCGCGGACCCCGCGTGCACCGGCGACTGGGACGATGCCCTGCGGGCCGCCGGCATTCCCTTTCGCGACGAGGCCTACGGCTTCATCTACCTCGACGCCGGCAGCGTCGACGCGGGGCCCGTGCGGGCGACGGCAAATGATCACCAGTAAGCCGCGACGGGTGCGAGGGTGGCGGGATGACGCTGTCGAAGAAGGCTGCCTGGTTCCTGGTCGCGGTGGGTGTCTGGACATGGACGATCTGGCCGACGTTCCTGAAGAACATCTGGGCTGATGACCGGTCGTGGAGCGACGGCCCGACCGGGTTCTTCCTGGTGCACCTGGTGCTCACCGCCGTCTCGCTGGCGATCGGCTCGGTGGTCGGCTGGCTCGGCATCCGTGGCGTTCGCGCGGCCCGCCAGCGCGGCAACGGTGACGCCTCCCCGTCCAAACGGCTGATCAATTCAGGTCGTTGACATAGCGGAGACGGCGGCGGTCTTGAAATGCTCGTGGTGGTCCGGAACCGACTTTGATCGTTATATCGGTGACCTGGGAAGACCACCGCTGACCACCGCTGACGCCCGGGATGGATCCTGGTCGTGAGTCTCACTGGGTCCCACCGAATCCGGCGCTCGACAAGAGTGCACGGAACAGGCGCGGAACGGTTCCGCGGGTCCGGCGACCCGTCCGGTTGCCGTTCTCGGACAGGGCCTGGGCTGGAATGCGCGCGGCGGTGCGAAGCGGGGCAGCCCATCCCGGGGTGCAGGGGCCTCGCCCCTGCCATAACTGCTGCTTTCGTCCGGGTGGAGCGGCCGGGTCAAGGGTGGCCGAAGGCCAGTCCGGAGGACCGCGCGTAGCGCGCCCTTGACGCGGTCGTGGAACCCGGACACTTGCCCGGCGGCGAGCCTCCCGGCCGAAGGCCGGGATCACCACTCGCGAAACGTCCGCCTTTCATGTGTGGTCCGTGGTCGTCCGCTGCCATTGCCATCAGCGTTACTGTCAGGCGGCGGGCCGGGGTTGCCGACGTCCACACTCGTCCGCCGTCGTCCATCGGCTTGGCTGCCACCCTGGCTGCCGACGGGTGATCACACTCGGCGGTCGTCGACCGCGTAGCACCCGATGGCCGTCCACCAGCCAGGCGGGCCGCCCACCTGCGGGGTTCGCGATGCGGATCTTCGTTGACAAGCCGACTCGTACTGCAGGTGCGCCAGCGCCGACGAACGGAAGCGGGGCAGTATCTTCGCCGACTCAGCATGTCCCTGCGTGCGCCATGCGATCGGTACAACGGCCAGTACGTGGCTCGGGACGCCAAGACAGTGGACGACCTGCCCGGAGTTCTGTACAGTTGGAGCGTGGAGCTACCCAAGGGAGCGACGATGGGAACTGCGCCTCTCACTGAGGCTAGGGACAAGCTCAGCGAGATCGTCGATCAGGTTGCCGCGTCGGCTGACGTCTTCACGGTGACGAAACATGGCAAGCCGATGGCTGTCGTTCTCGGATACGAGGAGTACGAGTCTCTGATCGAGACGTTGAACATCTTGGCCGATAGCGCCACGATGGAAGCTCTGAACGAGGCGCGCGCCGAGGACGACGAGGAGTCGGGAGTCTGAGGAGGTGCCTACTTGGAGTAAACGAGCGCAGCGCGACTTGGACGCGCTACCCGACGCTATGAAGGCACGTGCGCGAGATCTTATCAACCGTCTGGACGCCGAACACGGTCTAGGAAAGAAGCTCGTCGGTCCCCTGCAGGGCATTCGGTCAGCGAGACTAGGGCGATCGCATCGGATCTTGTATAAGATCAACGATGACGGCACCGCACATGTACTCATCATCGCCCAACGGCGGGACGCGTATCGGTAATGAGCCGGGAGTTGCCATCTGAAGGGCCGGCACGCGAAATATTCTTCACCGCGCTGCGACGGCTGAGCGATCAGTGTACGCCGCCGGATCTGACGCCGGAATGTCCCTTCTCAATAGACCTCCCGGCGGGAGGGCGGGGCTGCGGCGAAGAGTGTGAGGAACTGCTCCAACAGCACGGCTCGCCTTCGCGTGCCCCGGGGATCACGCTCTCTCCTTTGGGGATCTCGGCCTATCGTCGCTCGCGTCCTGGTAAGCCCAAGTCCCGGGCGCACGAAGATAAAGCCTTCGATGCGGGCGAGATCTATTATCGCGACAATGGAACTCTGCCCGTTCCTCAGTGGCGCACCGTTGCACTGCTGTACGAAGTGGCACAGATATTCTCTACGCCTCCCCATGCTCGGACTGTTCTGCAATCAGAAGCGCGCGTTGTAGAGTGCGTCTCGGAGTTGACTAGACGAGGCTTCAATATGCCTCGCCTCATTCTGGATGGCCTTGCGAGACGCATCTCGGCCATTATCCTGGTCGATCTAATGATTGGCTTGGTAAAGCGAAATGAGAGTCCAGGGCAGGCCGATCTTCACCAGGTGACGGCGGCCTGGCTGGCAATCATCGATGCATCGGAGAGCAAAACCGAGCCGCCAGTCACCGTCCGAAAGGTAGGAGACGATAAATCCGATGTTGGACTTGCCAAAGAGCTCGCAATCCTGGTCTCGGGGGATTTCTTTGATGGGATTGCGCGCTGGTGCGAAACCCTGGACTGGCGACGGCTGCTGAACTGGCAAGCGCCTTCTTCGGGCGAATTTTCAAAGATGCTCGCCGCCGGTCCAGGAAGTCCGACTAGCATAGATATCCGAGCGGCCGAGTGGATGTTCGATCGATTTACGAACACCTACCTCCGCGACTGGTCGGCGGAAAGTCTCAGACTCGAGTGGAGGTACATTCGCGGAAGTCGGATCGATCCACCATTCCCGATCGAGCAGATGGATGATCGCCCTGTTGATCGGCAGAGTCTGGCAAATTTTGTTGCCGACCTTGCGTTGACGAATAAAGGCAGGAATCAGCGTGTCGGCCGTCTGACCCATGCCGCTTTGAACCTACTTCGTAGTGGACACAGAAGCGCGGCTTCGTCGCTGTTCTCCGCCTATCTGGAGTCAGATTGGGACGACGGAGAAATGCACAATCACTATGGGTTCTGCATACTGCCGGATCGCCCCGAAGTGGCTCTTGATGCGTTTGAACGAGCCGCGCGCGCCGGATACCGTAAGTCAATCAACCTGGCGAATCGTACTCTAGCCTTATATTGGCTCGGTAGATCGGCGCGGCTACTGGAGATGGTCGATTCTGCGTTCGAGGCGGAAGAGATCAAACACCGGCGCGATGCTTACCTCTGGTCGTTCGTTGATGGTCGCGAACAGTCGAAACTTGTACCTCTTACATGCCCATGGTGCTACGCTGCTGAACTTGCCGTACGAGTTGCGGCAGAATCTGGAGATGACCTCCTAAAGGCTCGCTGGAAGCTGCGAACCCAGGAGCTGAAAAATGAGTGCGCTGGCTAATTTGGTTAGGTACAGCTGGTTGCGGGGCGCGGACCGTGCCGCGTCTTGACCCCTAAATTGGATAACTCGGCAATCATCGAGACCTACCGCTTGGTATCCCGTCATTCGATTTTGCTGAGGTGGGGTTTGAATAGGCTGCTGAGGCTGGCGAGTAGTGCGGTGCCTTTGGTGGCGGTGGCCTGGGATGGATAGCCGATGACTCCGGTCGGGGTGTAGGTAGGCATCCCGGTGACGAGGAGGTGTGGGCGTTCGTCGGCTACGTGGTCGCCAGTCTTGTAGCTGGGTCTCACCTGGTCGGGTGCGACGTGTAGAAGAATGGAGACCTCTAGCTCTCCGGCGTGCATGTCTTCGGAGTGATTGGTCTCCAGGCCGGCGGTTTCGCGGGCTCGGGTCCAGCCGGTTTTGCCAGGGAACAGGATCATTCGCGGGCCGTTGGTGTTCGCTTCCTGGACGATGTTGGAGAGGACGTAGTTTCCGCCGTGGCCGTTCACGATGACGAGGCGGTCCACCCCGGACGCGCGTAGGGATGTGGCGATGTCGTCGATCATCGCGATGAGGGTGCGGGCGCTGATGCTGACCGTGCCGGGGTAGGCGGTGTGCTCGTGGGAGCAGGAAAAGGTGATCGGGGGGAGCAGGAACAGGCTGTAGTCGTCGGCGATTCGGCGGGCGATGGCCGATGCGATGAGGGTGTCCGTCGTCAGCGGCAGAAAATCGCCGTGCTGCTCGAAGCTCCCGACCGGGAGCACAGCGACCCGGGCACCGAGTGCCCGGATGTCGTCGGTGGTGGCCGTGGTGACGAGAGAGTCCACGTGATCAGCCTACGGCCGACCGGGGCGTACGACCGGCGGCAAGGTCGTGAGTGCGTCGGTCAGCGTGCGGACCTCGTCGGTCTTGCGCCAACGGCCGAGCCAGCCGGGTAGGCGGCGCAGTTCATCGGCTGCTCGGGCGGAACCCGTGTCGGCCACGATCGGGATTGCTTCCATCGCCACGGCACAGGCGCGGGCGGGTTCGCAGTGGGCCGCGTAGGCGTTGGCGAGTCGCGCGAGATGCAGGCCGCGGTCACGCTCGAACTCACCTGGCCAGTTGGCCAGGCATCGTTCGTAGATCGTGATTGCTTCGCCTGTGCGGCCGAGGATGAGCCAGCAGTCGGCGGCCTCCAGTTCGATGTACGCCGGAGTGCAGTAGCCGGTGAGGGTGCGTTCGGCCGTGCCGTAGTCGTCGGTGACGGCGGCTTGGTCGCGGGCCTTGTCGATGGCGTGGGCGCAGGCGTCTGCGTCTCTGGCGAGTGCGTGTCCGCGGGCGATCTGCCGGTAGGCCAAGGCTCGGGTCCGTGGGCTGATGGTGTCGGCATGACGCAAGGCGGCCTCGGCGAGTCCGAGTGTTGCCGGGCGGTCCCGGCGGGCCGCGGCGTGGTGGCTCTTGCGCGTCAGGATGTAGGAGATCATCAACGTGTCGTCGGCCTCGGTCGCCCACTCCAGAGCTCGGTCTGACCAGCGTGCGGCTTCGCGGTCGTTGCCGGCGTCCTGGTGCAGCCAGCCGGCGAACTCGGCGAACGATGATCCGACCTGGAGAACGCGCGTCCGGGTGGATCCGTCCGCCACGGCCAGCAGGCGGCCGATGAAGTCGAGCTGGACGACAGCCATGGCCATGAGATGACGTGGCCCCATCATGTTGTCCAGCCGGGCATACTGGGCGAGCGTGCCGTGTGGCGCGTCCATGGCTTCGGAATTGACCCGGCGCGGCGGCGTGATCGGACTTGTCAGAGTCCCGAACGACCCGACCGGCTGGCTTTTCTCCACCTCGTCCCCTACGGAGACTCCGAGTAGCCGGCGGGCCTCTGCTGGCATGTCGAGGCCGTCCGCGATGCGGGTGAAGACCTGCTGTTCCTCCACGCGCCGCTTTCGGCGCACGATCTTGCTGATGTCCGGTTGGGCAATGCCGACCCGTTGGCCGATCGCGGTCTGACTGGCGTTCGCGTGCTTGCTGTAGAGCAGAAAGAGCGTTGCCATGTCACGGTCGTGCAGCGCCCTGCGTACGTCGGTCCGGGTCCAGAAGACAGCGGGTGTCTCCTGGCCGCGGGCCGGCCCATCCTGGCTTATTCAGCCTCCGCATGATGAATGCGGACCAACACCGGAGTGCCTGATTCTACGCTCAGCGTATCCGGTCTACGGCTTTGGGAAGCCAGCGGTACGACGCGCTCTTAGGGGCGCCAGGCGGTGAGCAGGTCGTCCGGGCCGAGGGCGAGGATACCGGCCGTCGCCGTGCTGGCACGGGTCACCGCGAGCAGGGGGGTTGCGTCGTCGGCGCCGGGAAGCCGCGACCGGTGGTGGGCGAGCCGAGTGAGGTCGTGCACGTCAAAGGCGCGGTTGTCCTGCCATGTGATCGATCCGACCACGGTGATCTTTTTGGCGATCGGTTCCCGATCCGCGCCGACGATGTCGATTTCCGGGTCGTTGGTACGGGTCCAGTAGCCGCCGATGACGTTCGTGTCGTCCGGTAGTACCCCCGCGGGAAGCCGGTGCAGCGCATCCCTGATCACCGGCTCGATCGCCCGCCCTCGCCAGGCGGCCCAGGAGGCTTCGATCCGGGCGAGAACCAGGTCGCCGCGGCCCCGCTCGATTTCATGGAGGTACGGGCCGAGGAATGTCAGCCAGAACCGAAGATAGGGGTCGGCGATCAGATACCGGGTTTCGCGGGAGGGCCGGACTGACAGCGGCACTATGGCGGTGACCAGGCGCTTGGCGGCCAACAGCTGCAACGCGCGGCTCAGGGAGCCCGGCGCGATCCCGCCGGCGGCCCGTCCGATAAGCGAGAAGGCCCGTTCTCCGGATCCGATGGCACCAAGGACCCCGCGGGCCTGCGCTTCGACGGGAAACTCGGCGGCCAGCGCACGTTCGGCGCTGACCAGCAGCGCGGAGGTGGGATCGTCGACCGCTTCCCGCAGATAATCGTGCACTGAGGCGCCGCCGGGCCATTCGTCCAGGATCAACGGCAGCCCGCCGGTCACCAGGTAGGCGTCGAAGGCATCGGCAGAACTCAGATCCACCATCGTGGACACGTCGGCCGGGCTCAGTGGCGGAATCACCATCTCGCCAGCGCGTTGGTGAAACGGCCGGCCGTAGGAATTGAGCGCCTCCATCATCGCCAGGTCCGAGCCGACGCACAGCAGAAGGACCGGCCGCCGGGACAGCTCGCGATCGAACAGCGTCTGCAGCGTCCCCTCGAAACCGGGGTCGTTGGCGATGAGGTACGGCATCTCGTCCAGGATCACCACGCTGGGTTGGTCCGCGGGCAGCGCACCGGCCAGCAGCCGCAGCGCCGCATCCCAGGATCCGGGTTTCTGTTCATGGAACAGGCCGGCGCCTGGAAGATCCGAGCTCGCACCCGCCTCGGTGAACAGGCGGAGATCCATCGCCATGTCCAGCTGCGCCGACGCGGTGAAGAACAGGTATGGCACGCCCGCGCGGTCGACGAATTCCTCGGCCAATCGCGACTTGCCCACGCGGCGACGTCCGCGCATCAGGACAGCCCGACCGGGACGACCCGCCCGGCCGCCGGCCCTTACCCGCTGCAACAGCCGGTCAAGCGTCGCCAGCTCGCGTTCCCGTCCGATGAACTCGGCCATGCCGACCTGCCTCGTTCCTACTCATCCGGGATACTCTCACTGATGAGAGTATCCCGGATGAGTAGGAACGACCGGCGATAGGGGGCTGCGTGATCCGGTGGATGCTCAGGCGCTTTCGGCGGTCGTCCCGGACGGGTTTCGAGTGTGTGTGTCATCGTCACCGGCTACGAGATCATCAGCTGCGAGATCACCGGATGTCGCGGTGGCGGGGGCGTCCTGCTCGGCGGTGCCACGCTGGCTGGGCGGCCCGGGGAGCCGCGGTTGTTTCGGTTGTTTCGGTACGCGGTGCTCCACCGCCGATGCTGCCGGCCCCGGCACGACCGGTGCCGCTGGCGGCCGTGGACGCTCCTGATCCGTTTCGATGGCGAGCGCCGGCAGCGCGCGTCCGGGCCGGTTCGCCCAGAGCGCATGCTCGGCCGCGGCGGACCCTGGCGGGGCGAAGCCAGGCTGCCATCGTTGCATCTCGGCGCGAAAGGCCCCCGCGCTGCCGAGCTGGCAGAGGATGCCGACCGCTCCCAGCGTCACTCGGTGGATCAACAGGTAGGACGGGGGCAGGTTGAGCTGGCGGCCGAGCTGGGCCGCGGGGGAGCGGGGATCGCCCAACCGGACGGCTTCCCCGCGCAGCCAGTCACGACAGAAACGGAACTCCTCCGTGGCGATGGGCTCAAGGATGGGCACGAGGTAGTCCAGAAGGTCCGCGCCGCCGACCTTCGCCGTCGGCAGGACGAATCCCTCCGCCCGCAGACCCGCCATGACCGCGTCCGCATCGCCTTGGAGCGCCAGCCGGCTGAGCCTGCCAATGGGTTCGGGCAGCCCGTCAGGAAGCCGATTGACCGCGCCGAAGTCGAGGACTCCCAGCCGGCCGTCCGCCAGCAACCGGAAGTTGCCCGGATGCGGATCCGCGTGCAGGAGGCCGACTCGTCCGGGACAGGAGTACAGGAACCGCACGAGCAGCAGCCCAGCCCGGTCGCGTTCGGTGGCAGTACCATCGCTAATGATCTTCGATAGTGGTCTGCCGTCGATCCATTCGGATATCAGGACGTGGTTCGTGCCCATGACGGCCCTGGGTACGCAGATGTCGGGATCGCCGTGGAACGCTTCGGCGAAAGCCGCCTGCCAGGCAGCCTCCAGGCGATAGTCGAGTTCCTCAATGATCCGTTCCTTCAGTTCGGTGACCAGGGGTTTGATGTCCAGCCCAGGGGCCAGCGCGCTGAACAACCGCGCCGCGCGCGCGAGCTGGGTGAGGTCCGCGAGCAACGCCGGCCCGGCTCCCGGGTACTGAATTTTGACGGCGACCTCGAGCCCGTCCGCCCACACCGCCCGGTGAACCTGGCCGATGCTCGCCGCGGCCGCTGGCGTGTCGTCGAAGTCACGGAACATCGTCCGCCAGTCCGGACCCAGGTCGCCCGCCAGCACCCGATGAACCGACGCGGCAGGCAGGGGCGGCGCCGCCTCCTGGAGCTTTGTCAGGGCCGCCCGGTAGGGCCGGGCCATCTCTTCGGGCAGCGCGGCTTCGAAGACCGACAGCGCCTGGCCGAGCTTCATCGCGCCGCCCTTGAGCTCACCGAGGACCCGGAAGATCTGTTCGGCGGTGCGCTGCTGAAGTTCCGTGGCGACGATCTCGGCGGGACGTCCACCGAGTCGCTTACCCATACCAACCGTGGCCCGTCCGG
Organism: Protofrankia sp. CiP3; assembly: GCF_917627345.1. Classification (NCBI taxonomy): domain Bacteria; kingdom Bacillati; phylum Actinomycetota; class Actinomycetes; order Frankiales; family Frankiaceae; genus Protofrankia; species Protofrankia sp. CiP3. The sequence continues at coordinate 10,183 of NZ_CAKJTM010000073.1, forward strand.
CGATGCCTAGCGGAAGACCCGCCAGTTTGGCGGTTCTGACGATCGCGCGTTTTGGGATTTCGGACACAACCCCATCGTGCCTGTTCGGCGGACGGCAGGCGGGCAGGACAGTGGGTCGGGGCAGCGTTTTTACTTTTTGTAATGGACATGTTCAGTTGGGTGATGGCATGGCCGCCGGTCGGTCCGGTCGGTTGGCGCTCGTGCGCTGGCTGGTGGGTTGTTTGGCGACTTCGTCAAGATTCGTTTCTGTGCGTAATCGAGCGCTTCGGCAGGGGCACGCGGGGTGCACCGGCCACGATCGACGCCGGACCCGGAGCTCGGCTGCGGCCATCTCCAGGGTTCCATTGATGGTCGGCAGATCGCCGCTGGTCGGCGGGTGCGGCTGTCCCCAGGCCCGGGTGCGGGCGTCGTTGCGGCGTCCGTCGTGCCGGGCATTGCGTCCGTCGTATTCGACCATGGTGAGCGCCTGCATTGCCGTGATCCCCGCGGCGACGGCGGCGAGTGTCACGTCGCAGGCGTCGATTCCGCTGTCCGGGCGGCGGGACAGCTGGAGGGCCAGCAGCGGCCAGGTCGGCTCGGCCGCTCGGCGATGCAGGTGCTGACAGTGCAGACACGAGGTCACACCGGGCAGGACCAGCGGCCCGATCACGGCGGTGGTCTCGCGGATGCCGGCGAGCAGGTGCGGGATGCCGACGCGTTCCAGCTCGATGGACTCGTGTGGATGGAGGACGGGAACCCCAGCCGGGGTGATCACGACGAGATCGGGGCGAAACGGTTCGCAGGCCCGCTGCCGGCGGCCGTGCGAGGTGAGCGGGCGGGCGACCCTGGCGATCGCCGAGGCCGTCGCCGTCGAGCGAGGGCGTCCGACGTCATCGAGACGGGCTCCGCCCGGCGCGACATCGGCTGGCCTGGTCACGCCGGTGTCGTCCACGACGACACAGCCGATCCCGGCCGCGGCCAACAAGGTCGCGACCTGCGACCCGACCCGGCCTGCCCCGCGGACCTGGATCCGTGCGTGGCGCCGGGCCCGCAGAATGCGGTGGACATGGGTCGGGTCGGTTGACCCTAACGAGATCGACGCAAGGTCGGGCAGCAGGCGTTCGTGGTCCAGCATGGACAGCGGCGAGCGGTCGGCGCAAGCCGCGTCCTCCAGCATGCCGGTGTTCTCCAGCAGAAGTACGAGTTCCCGGCGGGCGGCGTCGAGCGAGTTCAGCACCTGCTCGCGCGATCGGGTGCCGTCCAGCGCGTCGAGCACGGAGGCGTCCCGCGCCGTGAGCCCGCCGAGGACGATCGCCCGTACCGGATCGACACCGATCTGCAGGGTGGACCCGTCACGCCAGAGGCGGCGCAGGCCGGGCTTGAGGATGGGGCGCATCGCGTCCTCCTCCACGGAAGGTGACCAGATCGTGCCCAGACGGTCTCATGCCGTTCGGCGTTGTGTACCGATATATAACGATCTGTGGATAACGGCCGTATTTGACCGGATTGTCGAGCGATGGCTGTGGATGGTGCCAGCTGTGGAGGACGGTCGCCAGAAAACCCCACAGCACACCGTGCGGGCCGCTGTCGCCAGTCGTGCGCTGGCGCGCTGGGGCGGGGCCTCGCTCGCTGCCCAGCTCCTGATCGTGCCTGCCCGTATCCCCGAGGTCTTAGCGATCTCGCGGATACGGGCAGGCACTACTCGCCGCTGTGCTTCAGGCCTTGCCGAGAATTCTGTTGATCGTTGTGCCGCAGACCGGGCAGGTGCCCCGCGCCATCCGGCGCCCGGACTCACTCACCCGTATTTCGCCCTGGTAGTGCCGCTTGTCCTTGCACTTGACGCAGTAGCCCTCGAACGTCTCTGCCACCTGTTCTCCCCTCGTACCGTCGGTCGCCGGTGGCCGGCCGCGGGTTGTTGATGAAGAAGGCCGGCCCGGAAGGCCGCCCCGTCGCTATCTTGTCGGATTCGATGATCTTGGTATCTACCAGGGCCTACGAATGTTGCGGCTGGTCCAGCGCTGGTGCGTGCGAACGACTGTCGCGCTACCTTCGGCTAAGTGGTCGCCGCCGGAA
>NZ_CAKJTM010000073.1:12640-25328 GCF_917627345.1 Protofrankia sp. CiP3
AGGTAGCGGTGTTCTACCTGGGCCGACGACAACGAGGCGAGGCGCCGCCTGGCGCCGGCAGGCCCTGGATAAACTTCCGGCGCCGACCGCTAAGGTCGGGAAGGTCCCGGATCATCGGCCTGGCGGGTCAACGACCGCGCTGGCCGCGCACCCGGCTGATGTCTGGCCACCGATGTTTTTCGCCATACCAGGAGCCGACCGTGTCCGAACCGTTGCTCGTCGAGCGTCCCGCTGACGGTGTCATGTTGTTGACGCTGGCCCTGCCCGAGCGGCGTAACGCCATGACCGTGGCACTCACCGAAGCCTGGTCGCGGGCCTTGGACGAGATCATCGCTGATCCTCATGTGCGGGCTGTGGTCGTGACGGGGCAGGGCAGCGCGTTCTGCGCCGGTGGCGATCTCGACTGGGTCGATCCCCGGACGGACCGGGAGGCCGGTGTCGACCGGCTGCGTGCGAAGATGCTCACCTTCTACCGGAGCTGGCTGAAGATCAGATCGGTGGAAGTGCCCACGATCGCCGCGGTGAACGGCGCCACCGTGGGCGCCGGGCTGTGTCTCGCGCTTGCCTGCGACCTGCGTTTCGCCTCGCTGGATGCCAGTTTTTGCGCACCGTTCACCCGGCTTGGGATGCATCCGGGGATGGCCGCCACCCGGCTGTTGCCGGAGGCCGTCGGCGCGGTCCGGGCCAGGGAGCTGATTTTCACCGGCCGGACGGTTGACGCGCGCGAGGCCGCGGCGATCGGGCTGGTCAACGCGGTGGTGCCCGCCGCCGACCTGGTCGCCGTCGCCGTGGGCACCGCGACTCAGATCGCCGCGGCCGCGCCGGTCGCGACCAGGCTGGCCAAGGCCGCGTTGAGCGGCGCTGACGATTTTGACCAGGTGCTGCAGTGGGAAGCGCTCGCACAGGCGACGACGATGGCCAACGGTGAGGCCGCTGAGGGGATCCAGGCACAGCTGGACCGCCGCCCGCCGTCATTTGTCACCACCGCGGCACCGGATGCGGCCATGATCGGTAGCTGACAGCGCGGAGCCGGCGGCCGGCGGCCAGGCCGGGTGGCACACACACGGGTACCAGTGCGATGAGAAGCCCCCGGTACGCGGCCGAGCTCTCCAGCTTCCCCTTCTGGAGGGTCCTCCGAATGACCGGGGGCTTCGTGTCCGTCAAGCTATGGCCGCACAGCGGTGGCGGTCAACGACCGCCACGCGGAGCATTGGTGGGTGCGTCACCGGGACCTGCGTCATCCGGCGGTTGTGGCCGCGGTGGCTCCTGCTGGGCGGGGGTGTCGCGGAGCCGTTCCAGCTCCGCGAGCGGATCGCCCACCGTGTTGGCGTCGCCCGCGGCGAAACCCCGCGGGTCAGCGAGATCGTCGGCGTTCGGGAGCAGGTCGGGATGCGCCCACAGGGAGTCGCGTCCGTCGATCCCCCGGGCGTCCGCCACGGCCTGCCACAGCGCGGCCGCCTCACGCAGCTTGCGCGGGCGCAGGTTGAGGCCCACCAGCGTCGCAAAGGTCTGCTCCGCCGGCCCGCCCTCGGCGCGGCGGCGGCGTACCATCTCCCGCAGCCTGGCGGCGGCGGGCAGGTTCTTCGCGGCGGCGGCGTCGGTGACCGTCTCCACCCACCCCTCGACCAGAGCGAGGATCACCTCCAGGCGGGCCAGCGCCGCGGTCTGTTCAGGCGTGGTCGCCTCGTTGAAGACGTCTTCGCCGAGGGCTTCCTGCAGGCCTGCCGGATCCATGATCCGCATTGGGTCGATCATTTCCATCGCCCGCGAAACCGCTTCCGGGTCGACCGCGATACCTCGCGCGTATTCCTCGACCGCGCCGAGAACGTGCGCGCGTAGCCATGGGACATGGCCGTACAGACGCTGGGACGCCGCTTCGCGCAATGCCAGGTAGATCCGGACCTCGCTGGAGTCGATCCCCAGGCCCGAGCCGAAGGCCTCGACACCCGCCGGGACGAGCGCGGCGGTACGCGGCGGGCTGAGCGGCAGCCCGACATCCGTGGAGGAAACGACCTCGCTCGCGAGCAGGCCGATCGCCTGACCGACCTGAGCGCCGAACAACATTCCACCAACCTGGCTGATCATGTTCATGATCGGCCCACTCGCGGACGCCAGCTGGCCCAGGTCGATGCCGGGTGGAAGCTGGGCGGCGAACTCGGGCGGCAGCCCGCCGCCCGCGTCACCCATCTGCGCGAGCCCGCTGGAGATCCCGCCACGCATGGCCTCGGCGATCCTGGTCGCCACCGGATCGCACAGCGTCCGCCAGACCGGCAGGGTCACCTCGATCCACCGGTTACGGGTCCATCCTTCGGCGGTTGTCGCCCCGGCGGGTAGCGTGGTCACCGGATCGAGCCAGATGTCGGCGAGCCGGACCGCCTGGCGAACCTCCTCGACCTCGCTGTCGGACACGGCACGGTCAGCGTCGCCGAGCGCACGTACCGCGACCTGGCGTGCGAGTTCCCAGTTCACCGGCCCGTCGTGCCAGGCCAGCAGCCGCTCCAGCTCGGCGAAGAACGGCGCCCCGCCGCCGGACGGCGGGCCGGAGCCACCGCGCGAGGACGAGTCACCCGGGGTGAACCCGAAGGGGAAGCCGCCGCTCATCGTCGGCGTCCCTGCCGGGTGGATGCGAGTTGAGGCCCAGGGCCCATGGATCCGGACATGCACCAACGGTAGTGCGTTTTCCCGCGGATGCCGAAACGACATCACGATACGGCTACTGGAACGGTTTGGATCGCCCGCCCGAGCGTCCGCTGATGAAGATGATGACGTCGGTCAGGCGGATCCCCTACGGTCGGACACGTGGGCCACATCCATGCTGGGCAGGACGCGCAACACAGGGCCGCCGGGCAGGTTGTCATCGCGGCGATCCGCGAACGGGAGCTGTCGGTCGACGAGTGCCTGAAGGCCGTGCGCGGGCCTGCCGTGGGCGGGGTCGCCGTTTTCGTCGGGACGGTACGCGATCATGATGGCGGGCGTGACGTGGCCGCGCTGGAGTACACCGCCCATCCACGGGCCGGCGGCGAGATCGCACGGGTGGCCGCTGGGGTGGCCGCCGTCCATCCGGTCCGGGCGGTGGCTGTCACCCACCGGGTGGGGCTACTCGGCGTCGACGACATCGCCGTGGTTGTGGCGGTGGGAGCCACGCACCGCGCCGAGGCCTTCACGGCCTGCCGGCGACTGATCGACGACGTCAAGGAACACGTGCCGATCTGGAAGCGCCAGGTGTTTCCAGACGGTTCGTCGGAGTGGGTAGGCGCTTGCTGAACGGGGCACCTACGATGGTGTCCGCCTCTCTCTTCCCCGTCTCGACGCCGAGGCCGCCATGTGGTTTCTGCTTATCCCGCCAATTGCCGTCCTCATCACTCTCGTCTGGCTCGCGTTGCGGTCACGCCCGGAACGCAAACCCGAAGCATTGATCACCGTGGAGGGCTACCGCCGCAGCATGGCCGCGCTCGCACGGCCCATGGACGTTCCACGTGATCCGTCCGTACGTTGACATGACTCTCATGTCGCTGATGTCGCCGGGCCAGCCCGGCGGGCGCTGAATCGCGGGTTCTAGACTGCCAGCATGACGCGGCGTATCCAGACACTTCTCGTCGCGTCTGTCTTGGCGCTGGTGCTCACAGTGGTGGGTTTGTCGCTGCCCGTGCCGTTCGTGATGCTTTCACCCGGCCCGGTGACCGACACGCTCGGGCGTCCCGACGGCAAGCCGCTGATCGAGATCGTCGGCCGCGAAACCTATCCGACATCCGGGAAGCTTGAGCTCACCACGGTCGAGGAGGTGCCCAAGCTGAGCGTGCTGGACGCGGTCCACGGCTGGTTCGACACCGATCGTGCCGTGGTCCCGCGGGAGCTGCTGCAGCCGCCGGGCACGAGCGACGAGGAGGTTCGGCAGGAGAACACCGCGGCCATGATCGACTCGCAGGATCAAGCCACCTCCGCGGCTCTCGGCGAGCTCGGCATCACCCCGACCGGCACGTCCGTGCTCGTGCAGCAGATCATGGATGCATCGTCGCCCGCCGCGGGAAAGCTGCGCGTGGGTGACGTCATCGTGTCGGTCGACGGTACCGCTGTGTCCACTCCGCAACAGGTGCAGGATGCGGTCGTCCGGGTTCATCCCGGTCAGCCGGTAACCGTCTCCTTCATCCGTGACGGCGGCGCGCCGGCCCAGACCTCGATCACCACCGTGGCGGCGCGCAACGATCCGAGGCGTCCAGTCATCGGCATCAGCACGATGGAGAAACGCAACTACCCTTTCACGGTTAAGATCAAACTGACCGACGTGGGGGGGCCGAGCGCCGGTCTTATGTTCGCTCTCGGCATAGTCGACCTTCTTACGCCAGGCCAGCTCACCAACGGTCTCACCATTGCGGGCACCGGTACCATCGACGCCGGCGGCACGGTCGGCCCGATCGGGGGCATCCAGCAGAAGCTGCTCGGCGCTCGCAGCTCGGGTGCGGTCGTCTTTCTCGTACCGGCGGCGAACTGTCCGGATGCCCGGGAATCGGCACCGGCGGGCCTCCGGCTTGTGCGGGTCGAGACCCTCAAGGGGGCTGTCCGCGACCTGACGGCGCTCGGGGGTAACCCCCAGGCCGCCGTCCAGAGCTGTTGATCGCTGCTTTGCCCGGCTGGCTGGCTGAGCCGCTCCACCAGCCAGCGGCGAACGGGACCGGTCAGTGAAAGGTCGCCAGCAGGCCGTCCACGAGGCTGTCCGCGAGGTCCGGATCGACCACCAGCTCGTCGTCGCCGCGGACCCGCAGGCATGACGCGTGTTGCCCGTCCCGGGTCACTCCGACCGCGAGCCGGACGTCCTGGCGTTCGGGGTGGCTGGCGGCCCAGATCTCGATATCCCGCTCATCGTATGGAGTCTCCTGCTCGGCGCTGGGCGGCAGGACGACGAGTTCGGTGACGAGGACGCAGCCAAGCACCTCCGGTGGCCAGCCGATTGCGGCCAGGACCTCGTCGAGACGGCCGGCCGGCAACGGCTCCTGCTCGACGGGGGTGAGTGAGCCGGGCGCGGTGTCGCCGATGTGCGAGGCGAGGGCCGGTTCGCGGGCGATGAGCTCGGCGGTGTCGGCCAACGCGTAGACCTGACTGGGCTGATCCCAGCCCAGATCGGCGACGTGCCGTTCGACCTCCAGCACAACAGCGGTCAACTCGTTGATGTCGGGGCTGGTCACGAGCGCATCCTCTCCGATGGCGCCACCCGGGCACTGGCGTAGGTTGCCTTCCAGGTGGACAACCCGGTCGTCTGCCCCGGACGCAAGGAGGAGCGAGTGGCAGCAGCCCGCAGACCACTGGTGGCGCGTACCCGCATCCTCATCCCCGCGCTGCTTGTGGTCATTGTTCTGATCGTTCTGCTGGGCGTCTTCACGCGGGTTTACACCGACCTGCTCTTCTTCCGGTCGGTCGGGTTCGGCAAGGTCTTCAACACCGTCCTGTCAACGCGGATACTGCTGTTCGTCATATTCGGTGCCCTGATGGCGGTGGCGGTCGGTACCAACCTTGTGCTTGCGTACAGGCTGCGACCACCCATCCGCCCGCTGTCGCTTGAGCAGCAGAACCTCGAGCGCTACCGAGTCGCCGTTGAACCGTACACAGTTCTGATCCTGTTCGGGGTCTCGGCCCTGTTCGGTATCGTAGCGGGTGTCTCGGCGTCCGGTCGCTGGCGGACGTGGTTGTTGTGGCTGAACGGCGAACCCTTCGGGCAACGTGACCCGCAGTTTCACCGTGACATCAGTTACTACGCTTTCACATACCCGTTCCAGCGGTTCCTGCTGGGTTTCCTGTTGACGACCGTGGTGCTGTCGTTGCTGGTGACGCTGGTGACGCATTACCTGTTCGGTGGCATCCGGCTGCAGACCCAGGGAGAGCGGGTGGTGCCGGCCGCGAAGGCGCACATATCCGTCCTGCTGGGGCTGCTTGCCCTGCTCAAGGCGTGGGCCTACTACCTCGACCGTTTCGGGCTCGTGTTCTCCTCGCGGGGGGTTGTCAACGGCGCGTCCTACACCGACACCCATGCCGTCCTGCCGGCAAAGCTCATCCTCCTGTTCATCTCGCTGTTGTGCGCGGTGCTGTTCATCTACAACATCTTCCAACGTGGCTGGACGCTGCCCCTGCTGTCCGCGGGGATACTGGTGCTGTCGGCGCTGGTGGTCGGCGGAATCTACCCGGCAATCGTCCAGCAGTTCCAGGTCCGGCCGAACGAGGCGTCCCGTGAGGCGCCCTACATCGCCCGCAACATCGAGGCCACCCGGGCGGCATACGCGATCCAGCAGATAGCCCCGTTGTCGTATGACGCCAGTACCGTGCCCGACGCCGCGAAACTCGGTGCGGATTCGGCGACGCTGTCCAACGCCCGCCTGCTGGATCCCAACCGGCTGTCCCGGACGTACGACCAGCTGCAGCAGATCCGTGGTTACTACGGCTTCCCGCCGTCGCTGGATATCGACCGCTACACGGCCACCGGATCGGACGGGCAGAGCGCGACCCACGACTATGTGGTCTCGGTCCGGGAACTCGACCAGAACGGTCTCACCGAGCAGCAGCGTAACTGGATCAACCTGCATCTGACGTACACGCATGGCAAGGGATTCGTCGCGGCGCCGGCGAACACCGTCGACACCTCCGGGCGGCCGAACTTCGCCGAGCAGAACCTGCCGCCCACCGGGCCGTTGGGCCTGACCGAGAGCCGGATCTACTTCGGCGAGATGTCGCCGGGGTACTCGATCGTCGGTACGAAGCAGGCGGAGATCGACGGGCCGGGCGTCACCGCGGACAGCCAGTCGACGACAACCTACGACGGTGCCGGCGGCGTGTCGATCGGGTCGACGTTCCGCCGGGCGTTGTTCGCGCTGCGCTTCCAGGAGAAGAACATACTGCTGTCCAGCGACATCACCGGGAAATCCCGCATCCTGTACGTGCGCAATCCACGTGACCGGGTGAGCCAGGTCGCGCCCTGGCTCACCCTTGACGGCGATCCCTACCCGGCCGTCGTCAACGGAAGGGTCGTGTGGATTCTCGACGGCTATACCACCTCGGATGGATATCCTTATGCCGAGCGCAAGACACTCGGTTCGGTCACCGCGGACGCCGTGACGAGCCGTGCGTCAAACCGGTCCGCGCAGGGGGCCAGCGAGGTCAACTACATTCGGAACTCGGTGAAGGCCACCGTTGACGCGTACGACGGAAATGTCACGCTCTACGCCTGGGACGAGTCCGACCCGGTGCTCAGGACCTGGATGAGCGCGTTCCCCGGCACGGTCAGGGCGAAGAAGGACATTCCGGCCGGGCTGCTGGAGCATCTGCGCTACCCGGAGGACTTCTTCAAGGTCCAGCGGGATCTCCTCGCCTCCTATCACGTGCGCGATCCGCGCGAGTTCTACTCCCAGGAGGACTTCTGGGCGGTCTCGCCGTCGCCGGACAACCAGAACCAGCCCCAGCCGCCCTTCTACGTGTACAGCCAGCTCGTCGATCATTCGCGGCCGTCGTTCAACCTGACGTCGCCATTGCTGGCGAAGGGCTCGTCGAAACTCGCCGCCTACATGGCCGTGTCGAGCGATCCGGGTAATTACGGCGAGTTCCAGGTACTGCGGCTGCCGAAAGGCGTGACCATCAACGGGCCGGTGCAGGTACAGAACCTCATCGAGTCCAAGGGCGACATCTCCAAGGAGCTGAGCCTGCTGCGGGGCGAAGGCTCGCAGACGATTCAGGGGAATCTGCTCACGCTCCCGGTAGCCGGTGGCCTGCTGTATATCGAGCCGTACTACGTCCAGGCGCGGGAAAACGCGGTGTACCCGACGCTGCAACGGGTGGCCGCGGTCTTCGGTGATCGAATCGGCTTCGCGCCGACGCTGGACGAGGCGCTGAGCCAGGTCTTCGGCGCGACCAGCACGCCACCGAGCACGACGGCCCCACCGAACACGACGGCTCCACCGAGTACAGCCCCGCCAGGCACAACAAGCAACACGGAGATCCAACAGGCGATCGCGGACGCGGATCGTGCCTTCGCCGCCGGGCAGGACGCGTTGCGTAAGTCACCCCCCGACTTCGCCGCCTACGGCGTCGCCCAGAAGGACCTGTCGGACGCGCTGAACCGGTTGGCGCAGCTCACCAGGACGCCACCGGCCGCCTCGGCAACCCCCGCGCCGTCCGCGCAGGACCCACCCCCGGCGGCCGTACCGCCCTCTTCGCCGGCCGTCGCCGCGGGCTCGGCCGCGCCAGCGGCTCCCACGGCGACCACCGCGACGGCTGTACCCGGCAGGTAGGCCGGCCGGCTGGAAAAATTAATCAAGATCGTTTGACACCCCCCGCCTGGCGTCCTGTAAGGTGAACTCACACCGACGCGGGGTGGAGCAGCTCGGTAGCTCGCTGGGCTCATAACCCAGAGGTCACAGGTTCAAATCCTGTCCCCGCTACCAGCGAAAGGCCCTCGGAGAAGCTCTCTCCGAGGGCCTTTTCCATGGGGCGCCGCTTGTCGTTCATCGGGATCATGGATGGTGAACGTGATCTGGCTGAACGTTCATCTCGGATCCTTCGCGAGGAGCTAGGCGAGCCGGACCGGTGATAGTTGTCGACACCGGTGTACTCGTCGCCGCCATCAACAAGCGAGACAAGTTCCATCGCGCTGCCCAACTGGTGCGGCGCTACGCCGATCTTCCGCTCGACACAGTCGACGCCGTGGTGGTCGCTACAGCGGAACACCTGGGCACGCCCAAGGTCGCGACGGTCGACCGCAAGGACTTCCAGATCGTCATTCCCAGCCACTGCCGCGCTTTCGAGCTTCTGCCGACCCTCGGTTGACTTCCGCGTACCAGCACGAACCCCGATCTTTACTGGCCCCAGCCGAAGTCCAGGTCCTCAGCCCATTGGCGGTCGTGCGCTCGTACCAGAAGCGCGGGGTCGGCTCGGCCCTTGTTCACCATGGCCTCAACATCCTCGCTGAGTCCTCGCTGCCACTCGTCTTCCTCGGATAGTCCCCCTTCGCGGACGTGTGCAGCCCGGGGGTGGTACCAGTCACCCTCGCGTAGATCTCAGGCTTCTACCAGCATCTTTTTTGGTGATCGGGCCGCATATCCGGTGTCCGTACCCGGGTTGCACATGCCGCGCGGCCCGTCTGGGGGCCGGTAGGAGCAACTCGACAGATCCGTCAGTTGCGTCGGGCCTCTGTCTTCGTCCAGTCGCGGGGGAGGCCGATGTACGGGAGCCAGGCGATGCGCTCAGCGAAGCAGGCCGAGGTAGCGCGAGAGGGTGTGCTCAACCTGCGCCATGTCGTCCCGGGAGAGGTAGTCCACGAGGTCACCTGCGACATAGGAGCTGTCGATGGTGCGGATCTGGTCGATCAGGATCCTGGTCGACCGCCCCGCGATGGTCACCTCCGGTCTGAAGGTGGACGCCTGCGCGCCGGTCGACGTTGGAACGATCGTGACCGTGGACCACGCGTTCTGCTCAATACTCAGGACGAGGCCGAGTCGACGCCCCCGCTGTTCATGCCCGCGCTTGGCGTCGCCGAGATCCACCGGGTACACCGCCCCGCGAATCATGGTTGGTCCTGCGATCTGGCTGGTACCGCGAGGTTCGTACCTATGATTCTGATGTTGCCGTTGGTGTCGTACTCCCACGCATCGGGTTCGGCGGACAGATCCTCGTTCCGCAGCCGGTGCATATCCTCGCGGGCACGCGCCTCCCACGCCTCCCGGTCAAGCAGTCGCAGGGCGCGCCGGATGACGTCGCTGGTCTTCTCGTCCTGACGGCGGTTGGCCTCAACGATCCGGAGGTCCTCTTCGGTGGGGCGGAATCCGACGCTCATGAGGCCACCGTACAACAAACGTACAACATCTGGGTGGTCGGCGCACGCGTGGTCGGGGGCATCTGTGTCCCGGGGGTGGTATCCATGGTGCTGGCCACACGCGAACGCGCTGCTGGCCGGGAGCGGGCCGACCTGAGCGGTTCCGGCAGACCTGCGCAAGCCGGAGTGCGACGTCACCTGGTCACAGCGACACCCCCTTGACGTGGGACGCGCCAAGCCCATCAAGACTGTCGACCGGCAGCAGCCGCAGCCGGCGGATCCTCGGCGACAACCACCCGGTCACCCTGCTTGCGGCGGCCATCCTCGCCTTCGCACTGGGCAGGTTGGGTGAGCACCAAGCGGCGCGGGAACTGGCCGCAGACACCCTCGCCTCCAGTCTCCGGGGCTGGCTGGGCGGGGTTCTGGGACGGCGCGCACGCTGCGCAGGTAACCCAGCATCGGTGCTCATCCCCGCTCTGTGACAAGCGACCGGCGCTCCTGGCCGCGCCATACCCGCAGGTATTCCTCGGCGACCTTCGCCTGGGTCATCCGCGCTGCCTTGCGGATCATCGACAGGTGCATCGCGTAGACCCGGCCCCCGCCGCCGGCATCCCACCCGTACCCGTACGCACCTCCGACGACCGGCTCGGACACTTCGAAGGCGTGCACCGGGGCGTCATGGACCCGCAGCCTCGCTGTAGTACATTTACGATCTCCCGTAGTACATTGGAGGTATGGAAGCCACCGCACGGGAGTTCAACCAGCAGGCCGCGAAGATACTCGCTGCCGCCGAGCGCGGCGAGACGATTGCAGTGACGAAAAATGGGCGCCATATCGCCACGCTGGTACCCGCCGGTCACGCCGAACCCGTCCCCCCCTACCCGGTCGATCCCATGGGAGACGACGACCTTCCTCTCTTCGATGGCCCGGCCGACATGTCAGCCCGAGTCGACGAGATGCTCGCGGAGGGTTTCGGCTTGTGATTGTTCCGGTCGCAATCGCCGATACCTCCGCCCTCCTCGCCGTGTTCAATCGCCTGGACGCCGAGCATGCGACCTGCTCCAAGACCCGCACCAAAATCGGGCATTTAGTAATTTCTCCCTTCGTGCTATCCGAGCTGGACTACCTGATCTCGACTCGGATAGGGGCCGACACGGCTGTCACAGTCCTGGATCACATTCTGGGCAAAGTTGACATCAGACGGTACGAGGTGGCGGATCTGTCTCCCCACCTGCACACCGCCCGTGCTTTGATGGCTCTCTACAAGAACATGAGTATTGGGATCACTGACGCGATGAACGCGGCTCTCGCCGCCTACTTCCGTACTGACGCCGTGTTCACTCTCGATCGGAAGCACTTCCGCGCCATCCGTCCCATCAGCGGCCACCCGCACTTCCGGCTACTACCGGATGACCTCTGAGGAAGAAATCGGCGCGGATCCCTTCCGTGCCGAGGTGAACCGCATGGCTGGGCAACTTAGCGGTGTAACGGGTGATGCTGGTGCTACTTCGGGACCACTAGCGTCCGGTTACTGAGGGTGGCGGCTATGTGCGGCCGGGGGCCTGTCGCGCCAGCGGTGACCAGGCGGTCTCGAGGTCGCCCAGGCGGGAGCGGGCGGCGGACGTCAGCGCGTCCGCGGCGGTGACCAGTGCCGTGTGCCGGACGACAAGCTCGTCGGCGAGTGCGGCGGGGTCGACGACGGCGCGGAGCCCGTCCCAGGCATCCCAGGCGGCCCGGGCTCCGGCGGCGCCCTCCGCGACCGCATCGACGACCTTGGCGACGGTCAGGCCACTCGTGGGATCGGTGCCGAGGATGTCCGGGCGCCGTTCCACCAGCGCGTGGGCTGCGGCGAGAGCGTCGCGCAGCCGGAGGTCGGCGTCGTCGGCCTCCTTCGCGAGGACGCCGAGCCTGTCGGCCCCGGCGGCGGCCATGTTCCTGAAATCTCAGATGAAATACGACCTGATTCCGCCAGGCGAGGCGTACTACACGCTCGTCGTCCTCGGTCTGGCCGCGGCGCTGGGAATCATCTCCTCGACCCTGCCACTGCTCAAGCGGATCATGGGCCCGGAGGTCATGCGTAACAGCCGATGCTTCCCGCCACGCCCCCACCGCGACGGTGCCCAACTGTGGCCTGCCCTATCTGTCGTCCGGATTCGGTGGATGAGCGACGACCACCTTGCCCCGTCCGTCCGGATCGCTGGCCGCTTTCAAGGCCGGCGAACGCGCCATCAGCGCCTCATGGCAGCAGTGCGACCGGCCTCGTGAGTCGGACGACGGAGAAGTGTCGCCGGTCGAGGGTTGCGATGGCGTCGGCGCCGAGCCGTTCGGTGATCGCGAGAACGGAGGCGTCGACGGCGCCGAGTGGGAAGTCGCTGTACTTTTCAACCAGTTCGACCATCCGGGCGAGGTCCTGGCGAGCCAGCGGGATCAGGCTGATCTGTCCCGTGCTGATGGAGCGCAGGAACGCGGCTTCGGCGCGGGTGCCTTTCTCCCGTTCGAGCATGAAACAGACTTCGGTCAGGACGGGATAGGGAACGAGTAGCGGCCGGGGCGTGCGCCGCATGAGAGCGACGCTGCGGGCGTGGTGTTCGTCGTCGGTGTCGGCGGCGGCGATCAGCGGCCCGGTGTCCCAGACAATCACTCGGGGTCGCGCCCCAGTTCCGCGCGCAGGATCTCAGCCGAATGGGCGGCGAGATCGCCCTTGCCGCTGGCCAACGCACCGACGAAATCCGGTAGTGGCCACTCGTCGCCGCCGCTCTCGGCGGGCGCGCTCTCGCGCACGAGAGCCAGGATCGGCGCCACGTGCGACTCGGGCAGGCGGTCGATCAGACTGTGCAGCTCGTCCCGCAGAGTACTCACCCATTGAGGATACGACCGACGCGTGGCCAGCCACCTGGATCC
>NZ_CAKJTM010000074.1:0-8268 GCF_917627345.1 Protofrankia sp. CiP3
ACCACACCGGCACGGTGTGGGGTGGGGCGTGGAGCCCAGACGGGACACGGGTCCTGACCACCAGCTTCGACGGGACGGCGCGGATCTGGGACGCGTTGAGCGGACATCCGGTCGGCTGGCGCTTGGAGCAGCTTCCCCAGGGCGAACTCGCGGTGTGGTCCGCCCCTGACGGACATCTGCTCGGGGCGACGCGCGGGGCGTGGCGGTGGCTCGGCTGGCAGGTGCCCCGCGGAGGCGAACTCATCCGGTTGCCGGCCGAGACCTGGGGCCCGCTGCCACCGCTGAGCCAACCACAGCCAACGCCCTAACCGTGCACGCCACGCCACCGTTGTCGCCTGATGCGCCCGCCGCTATCGTCGCGGGCCGCGTTGTCGGAGCCTCCATCACTCGTGGCAGGCCGGCGCCGGCTACTCTCTACGGAGGATCACAACCAGGTGTGGCCGTCGTTGCGGACGGCTCGTCAGTGACGGTTCGTCAGTGTCCGGCGAGTGATGCGCGGTGGTGCGGGCTTTGTCGCGTCCAAAGCTATCGTGCCCACAGTCAGGCGGTGGCAGGAACGGAGACGGAGACGGCAACGGAGACGACGACCACACCGATGGCCGCGGCGGGTCAGGCGGTTCCGTTCCCGGCCCAGGCGGCGAGCGAATCACGGACCGATCCGGAGTCCCTCGTTGCCGATATCCTGGATGATGTCGCGCACCTTCTTCCTGAGCAAGCGCCGCTGAGCTTCTTCGTGCATCACAACACGTTGCATGCATTCGAGGATCTCCCCTTTCAGGAGGCCGTTCTCCGTGCTTCCGAGGTGCTGGGAACGCAGCCTTTCCAGACCGAGCAGGCGTTCGCCGAGCAGCTGCGCGGCGGCCGGATCCGCGAGGACGACATACGCGCTGTTCTCGGCCCCCATGACGAGGGTGACGGCGACGTCGAGGTGGTGCCCGGCGGGCCGACTGTGGCCGAGTTCCGGTTCCGCCGTCTGACCACCCTTTTTGAGATCCCGCACGGCGCCGGGCTGCGCTGGCTGGTGGATGAGGACGACGTCCGTCATCGCTGTCACCCGCTGGTGGACGACGCCCGCCGGGCCGCGCTCCGGCGCCAGGCCGGCCGGATCTTCGAGTCACCCGGTGGTGGCGGCCAGGATGCCATCGGTTTCCCCGCTGCCGCTGCCGCTGATCTGCCGGCGTCCGGAGGTCCGGAGAGCCAGCGCCAGGCTGGGACCCGCCGCCTCGCGACCGGCCGTCGCGGACCGCGTTATGCCAGCCCAGGCCACCAGGAATCGGCGCGGAGCTCGTCTCGGCGCGGGGCCACCCGGACCGCCGCGCGATGGGGGCGCATCCGGCGGGCAGGACCTGGTCAGACGCTGCCGCCTGGTCAGCCGACGCCCAAGGCCCGGCTGCTGGCGGAGGTCTGGGACGCCCTGGAACGCCAACGTCCACCGGCACCCGCCGACGTGGCACCGGCGCGGCGCCGCGACCAGATCCTGCGTCTCCTGGGCGTGGACACGGATGAGTTCGTGCATCCGGTGCTGATTCGGTTGTGCTCCGCTTTTCTTGATCAAGGCGTTGCGTACTGGCGGATGCCGGGCCGCGCGGATGGCCTGTTGGGCGTTTTCCGGCGGCTGTTCGGCCTGCCCATTGATCGGCCCGACCCGGTCTGGCGCGGCCTCGATGTGGTTCTTCGCGAGCAGGCGGCGCAGGGATGGACGGCGACGCGGACCGTGGTGTGGGCGCTTCGCGCGTTGCAGCTGCCCGAGTCGGCCTGGCCGGCGGCGATCCGGGCGAACCTGCTGTCCCTGCGCGGCTGGGCCGGCATGGTACGCCAGTTCGAGATCCGGCCCGACCGGGTTCCGACGCAGCCGTCCCCTGCGCGGCTCGTTGACTTCCTCGCCGTGCAGCTCCTGCTCAAGGTGTTCGCCACCCGGTATGTGCTGACCGTACGTGTCGGCCCGGGGGCCGAGCCGGCCGATCTCGGCTCCCTTGCCCCGATCCCGCAGCCCCCGCAGCCCCCGCCGCCCGCCACGGCGGCCGCTGGCACCGCGCTGGCCGCCGCGCCGGTGGTGACCGGCTCGGACGCGCCCGTAGCTGGGGCTGAGCCCGGGGAACCCGGCCGCGAGACGCACGCTCCGCCGCCGTCCGTGGTCCATGCCATCGATCACGCGGGTATGGACACGGCGTTGGTGTACGAGGCATTCGTGCTGGCCCAGCTGATGGACGTCGAGCTCGGTCTGCTCACCGAGGACCGGTGGGCCAGCGCCTGGCTGCGGGCGGTCGCCGATTTCGACGAGCGACGACGGCGCTGGCTGCTGCACCAGGCGTATGAACGCCGATACCGGATGACCATCCTGGACGCGCTGTCCACCCACAGCCGGAATTCCGCTGCGGCCGCCGAGCCCGCTGTGCCGCACGCGGCCTTCCACGCCGTGTTCTGTATGGACGAGCGGGAGGAGTCGCTGCGCCGGCACCTTGAGGAGCACTGCCCGGCGGTGCGTACCTACGGCGCGGCCGGTTTCTTCGGCGTGGCCATGGCCTACCAGGGCCTGGACGACGTCCGGCCGCGCGCGCTGTGCCCGGTCACGATCACACCAGGCCATCTGGTTGTGGAGCGGGCCGTGGACGAGACCGAGCACGCGGCCTACCGCCGCGCGATGCGCCGCTATGGACACGTCGGGCACCTGCTGTCGACGGCCCGCGGGACCCTCGGCCGCGGTGCGGCCCTGACCACCCTCGCCGGTCTGGCCTCGACCGTGCCGCTCGTCGGCCGGTGCCTGTTCCCGCGGACGGCCGAACACTGGGCGCGTCACATCCACCACAAGGTGGCGCCGCGACCGCGCGGCAGACTCGTCCTCGAATGCCCCGACGACGCTGAGCATGCCGCTGACAACCCGGTGCTGGCGGCGCCGGGCGCACTCTCGGGCACGGCCTCGAGCACGGCATCCGGCGCGCTGGTGCCCGGGGCCGGATCAGCGCCGCTGCGGCTGGGTTACACCGTCGCGGAGATGACCAACATCGTCGACGTGATGCTGACCAACATCGGCCTGACCAGCATCCTCCCGGCAACGCCTCCGGGCGCCACGATGCCTGGGGCGACGGCCGCCGCGCAGGCGGGCTCGGGCCCGGAGCGGCTCGTTCTGATCGCCGGTCACGGATCGTCCAGCCTGAACAACCCCCACGAAGCCGCCCACGACTGCGGTGCCACCGGTGGCGGCCAGGGTGGGCCAAACGCCCGGGCCTTCGCCGCGATGGCCAACCACCCCCGGGTGCGCGACGCGCTCGCCCAGCGGGGCATCCACCTGGATGCGAGCGTCTGGTTCCTCGGCGCTTACCACAACACGTGCGACGAGTCGATCGACTACTTTGACGTCGATCGTGTGCCAGACCGGTTCCGCTCGGCCCTGAGCCGGCTCCAGGAGGCTATGGACGCGGCCCGCCGGCTGGACGCGCGGGAACGGTGCCGGCGCTTCGAGTCCGCGCCCACCGACATCGACGCCGACCAGGCGTTGGCCCACGTCCAGGAGCATGCCCGCGACATCGGCCAGCCACGGCCGGAGTACGGGCACGCCACGAACGCCGTCTGTGTGATCGGACGCCGGTCCCGCACCCGCGGGCTGTATCTGGACCGCCGTGCCTTTCTCGTCTCCTATGATCCGACGACGGATCCGGATGGCGAGGTGCTTGCCCGGTTGTTGCTGTCGGCCGGGCCGGTCGGCGCGGGGATCAACCTGGAGTACTACTTCAGCTTCGTCGATCCGGTGGGCTACGGCAGCGGCACGAAGCTGCCGCACAACATCACCGCGATGGTCGGCGTCATGGACGGGCACACCTCCGACCTTCGCACCGGCCTGCCCTGGCAGATGGTCGAGATCCACGAGCCGATGCGTCTGCTCGTGATCGCCGAGGCCACCCCCGAGCTCCTCGCCCGCCTGCTGCGCGAGAATCCGGGGCTGGCGAGACTCGTCACGGGCGGGTGGATCCAGCTCGCCGCCTGGGACCCGCGGAGACCCGACATCCATCTGTACGTCGACGGCACGTTCCGCCAGCACCAGCCGGAGGACCTCACGCTGCCAGTGGTCACCCGGTCGGCGGAGCACTACGCCAGCCATCGCCAGCATCTGGGGTGCGCCGCGGTTCTCGCCGCGCCGCCAGCGGCCGGCGGCCCGCCGCGAGCCGGCCCTGCGGTCGACGGCCATGCGATCAACAATCATGCTGACGGCCGGCCAGGCGACGCGCGGCCCGCGGGATGAGGAACACACTGACAGCCCAGCTGTCCACAGGCGCGAACAGCGCGGTCGGCACCGCGTTGCTGCCGGCCGCGGTCGCGCTGCCGGCCGCCGGGGTCGCCGGGCAGGCCCTCGCCTTGTGGTTCGGTCGCCGCCGGTCGGAACGGGCCACGGTCGCCGTCGTGGCCATCGTGTTCGGCGCCGTCGCGCTCGCCACGGCCGTCCTCGGCCTGACTCTGCTGGTGACCGGGCGCGCCATGATCGACGTCCGGCTCGGTATCTGGTTCTCGTCGTTCGGGCATGCCTGGCGCTGGCGTCTGGTGGCCGACCGGCTGTCCGTCCCGTTCGCGCTGTCCGCGGCGACGCTGATCGGGCTGATCGGCGCGCTGTCGAGCCGATACCTGCACCGCGAGCCCGGGTTCTTCCGCTTCTACCTGCTGCTCACGCTGTTCGGCACCGGGACCGAACTGGTCGTGCTCGCCGGAAGCCTGGCCGTCGTGTTCGTCGGCTGGGAGCTGGTCGGGCTGTCCTCAGCCCTGCTGATCGCCTTCTTCCACGAACGGCGTGGACCGGTGCGGCACGGACTACGCGCCTTCCTGACCTACCGCGCCTGCGACGTCGGGCTGCTCGCCGGGACCGCGCTGCTGGCCGGCTCGGCCACATCGGTGGACCTGGTCGGTCCACCGGTCCCGGCGACAGGCTGGACGAGCTGGACCGGTGAACTTGGCCGCACGGACTGGGCGCAGCTCCCCGTGCCGGGCTCGGCGGCCAGTGCGACCCTCGTGGCGCTGCTGCTGCTCCTGGCTGTGGTCGGCAAATCGGCCTTGGTACCGGCGAGTGGCTGGCTGCCTCGGGCGATGGAGGGGCCCACCCCGTCCAGCGCGATCTGCTACGGCGCGATCTCGGTGCACCTCGGCCCCTACCTGCTGCTACGCAGCCACGCCCTGCTCGACGCGGCACCCGCGGCCCGCGCGGTCGTCGTCCTCCTCGGTCTCGCGACCGCCCTGCACGCCACCCTTGTCGGCCGCGTGCAGTCAGACATCAAAAACGCCCTGGCCTACGCGTCCATGACGCAGGTCGGGCTGATCGTCGCCGAGATCGGTCTGGGCCTGGACCTGCTGGCCGCCCTCCACATCCTGGGACACGCGGCGGTACGCGGCGCGCAGATCCTGCGCGCACCGAGCCTGCTGCACGATCGGCACCATCTCGAACAGGCGATGGGACGGACGCTGCCGCACACCGGCCGGCATCTCGAACGGCTCGTGCCAGGCCGCTGGCAGCTCCCGCTGTATCGGTACGCCCTCGGACACGGCTACCTCGACGTCTGGCTACGCCGTCTGGGCGCCCCGGTCGCACGGCTGCTGCGAGCCATCGACCAGGCGCAGCGGCGCGCGGCTGACCGGATCGGCGGGGCGCGCGGCGGCACGACCACCGAGGCGGCCCGCCTCGGCCTGGCAGGCGGCAGCCCCTCCGTCGGCATCCCCGCCGTCCGGCATGCGGCGAGACAGACAACGACGGCACCCGGCACGGGGGCGCTGGACACGGCGCCGCATGGCCCCGCGGCCCCCAGGCCCGTCAGCGGGAGCGCACCGATTCACGAGCAGGCCGGCCAGCACGCGCCAGCGGATGATGTCGCCGCCGGGGGGCGATGATGACGGTGGCGCTCGGCCCGCTGCTGGCCGCTGTCCTGCCGCTGCTCGGCGCCGGTGCTCTCACCCGCCGACGCCTCGACCCGCGGCGGGCACGGGCCAGCGCGACAGCCTGGGCAGGGGCCGCGCTTGCGGTGACGGTCGTCTGCGTCCCGTTGGCCGGACTCGTCGACGACGCGCTGACCGACGCCGGCGTCCACACGGCGGCCACCCTGGCTGCGGGCTGGGCCCGGTGGACGCCGGTCGCCACGGCGCTGGCCGGTCTCCTCGCCGTCGCGCTGGCACCGATGCGTACACACACCACCAGCACGTTCACCCACGTGCTGGTGGTGCTCGCCAGCGGGCTCGCGACGACCGCGACCGGCGAGCCGGCCGTCATCGTGGCCCTGTGGGCGCTGGCCTCCGCCGCGACGTGGCATGAGCTACGCGGCCGTCTCGGTCCGCGGGGGGCGGCTCGGCTGTTCGCCGTCCACCAGGTGTTCGGTATCACGCTGGCCGCCTTCGGGGTGATCGTCCTCGCTGTCCACGGCGCGCCGGGATGGGCGGGCACGATCGGCACCGCGGCGATCGTCGCCGCCGTCACCGTCCGGCTGGGTCTGCTGCCCCTGCACCTGTGGATCTCCGGCCTGGTGGAGTCCGCGCCCATGGGCCTGGTCGTCGTGTTCCTGACCGCTCCTACCGCTCCGATGCTGCTCCTTGCCGACGGCATACCGGCACCCGGGACCGGGCTGCTCGTGACCGGCGCCGTGTCCGCGCTGCTCGGCGGCTTGCTCGGGCTCGTCCAGCCCGACGCCCGGCGCGGACTGAGCGCCCTGGCCGTCAGCGTCTCGGGGATCGTCGCGTGCGGCATCGCGGACGCGTCACCGACGACCGTGGCCGGGGCAATTCTGGCCTGGCAGGTCTACGCCATCGGGATGGCCGGTGTCCTGATGGTGCTGTCGGCGACCGAGGCCCGCCGAGGGCCCATCGGCAGCACCGGAGCCGGTGGCAGTTTTGCCCGCACCCCGAAACTCGCCGTCGCCTTCCTGCTCCTCGGGCTCGCAGTCGCCGGCTTCCCGGCCACGGTGGGATTCGTCGGTGAAGATCTCCTCATCGAGGGAATCCGCGAATCGTCACCGCTGCCGATGCTGGCGTTGGTCGTCGCGACGGCGGCCAACGGGGCAACGGTCGCGCGCTGGTTCTTCACCGGATACACCGGACGGCGCGACCACGTCGGCGAGCCTGACCTCACACGACGCGAACTGTGGGCGGTGACCGCCGCCCTCACGGCGCTCCTCGTCGGCGGTCTGGCACCGGGCGGGCTGGTTCCGAACGGCCCGGCCCACGACGCCGCGGAGGCGCTCGTCGTCGGGCTTCACAACTCGACGGCTTCAGCGAGAACCCGCCCGTAGCCGCGACCGCGGCCCAGCCACCGTGGTCACGTCGACGTGGACGTCCAGCGCCGCCTCGGCGTCGCTGATGAATCCGCCGAGATCGAACAGCCCTCGCCCGGGAGCGAGGCCGGCCAACAGATCGACGTCGCTGACCTCGTCCGCCTCGGCACGGGCGATGGAGCCGAAGCCGTGCGTGACACGACGGTGAGGTTCCGCCGGTCGGACCAGACGCAGGAGTCCGTTCCTCCTGCCAACGCTGACCGGCTGTCTCATGATCGGCGCGGTGCGTGCGGACAGAATTGGTCAGGCGAGCGCAGAACAGCCCACGACAGGGACAAGGACGAAGACGAGGACGGTCGAGATGCCCCGCCATCGGTCATCCGCGGCAAAGGAAATCAGCCGTGACCTGCCCATCGCCCTGGTCACGGACAACGGTGAACGGTTGCCGCTGACCGGTTATATGATCTTCGATCCCGCCGACCCCATCGCGATCACACTCGTCATTCGGGTGGCGGCCGGCGAGACCGTCAGGTGGACGTTCGCGCGCGACCTGCTCGCGGCAGGCGGCCCTCGGCCGACCGACATGGGAGACGTGCGGGTCCGGCCGGCCCACGGTGACAGACCGCGAATCACGGCGCTGACGCTGACGAGCCCGACCGGCCGGGCGGACCTGGAACTCCCGTCGCAGCGGGTCGCCGCCTTCCTGCGCCACACCTACACGACCGTTCCGGCTGAGATGGAGCCTGATCTGATCAACTGGGATGCGGAGTTCGGACCGCTCCTGGGGCGTTAGGGCGTGTCGCGAAAGCCATCGCTCGAAGAGCGTGTGTGAGATCGTCATTCCGGCTCGCCGCGCCCAGGCACCCCCTGGCCGCGGCTCACTGATCGAAAGCCCAATCTCACACTAAGTGCTCGCACTGACTGCCTCGGGCCGCCCGCTGATCGGTATCAGCACGGGTCAGGAGGCCGGGTGCTCCCGCCCGAGGTGCTTAGAGCGCCCGAGGATAGGGCGTTCGATCAGTGAGCGGCTCAG
>NZ_CAKJTM010000074.1:8741-10230 GCF_917627345.1 Protofrankia sp. CiP3
TCCTATCCTCGGGCGCTCTTATCTGCGAGGCCGGCGGCCTCCGTGTACGCGGCGATCGCGGCGGGCAGGGTCGGGAAGATGCGGCCGGCACCGATCCGGCCGGCCACGCCATGGGCGACAAGAGCGTCGAGCAGCTCCTGTTTGACGCGGGCGAGCGCGACGACGATGCCCCGGCCGGCGAGTTCCGCGCGTAGCTCCTCCAGAGCGTCCAGACCGGTGATGTCGACCTCGGTGTTCGCCTCCATGTTGAGGACGAACCACTCGACGGGGCCTCGTCGCGCCATCTCGCCGACAGCGGCACGCGCGCGGCGACGGAAGTTCTGCGCGTTGGCGAAGAAGATCGGCGAATCGTAGCGGTATATAACGAGGCCCGTGATGAGTTCGGCGCCCGGGTAGTCGTCGATGTCGTGCATGCCCTCGACCCCGGGCACGCGGGCGAGGATCGCGTCGTGCGGCCGCGCCACCCGCGTCAACAGGTCGGTGAGCGACAGGGCGACGGCGATCAGGATGCCGTAGAAGATGTCGAAGGTGAGCACACCGGCGAGCGCGGCGAGCGCGAGCAGCAGCTCGCTGCGCCGGAACCGGGCCAGGCGCCGGAAGCCCGCCACATCCACCAGCTGGACCGCGGCATAGATGACGATCGCGCCGAGCACGGCCGTCGGGAAAGCGGCCAGCGCCGGGCGCAGGAACAGCAACACACCGACCACGGCGACGACAGCGACCAACGAGTGCAGCTGGCTGCGGCTGCCAGCGGCGGCGCCGAGCGCGGTGCGGCTGCCGCTGCTGCTCACCGGGAAGCCGGACAGGAGCCCGGTACCGAGGTTGGCCGCGCCGAGCGCGAACAGCTCCCCGCCCGCGTCGATCTCACCGTGGCCGGCGCGGCTGGCAAACGCCCGGGCGGTCAGCATGTTGTCGGTGAACCCGACGAACAGCACCCCGAGAGCGGGGATCACCAGCTTGGCCAGGTCTTCCACAGCCGGCGGCGTCGGCCGGGGCAGGCCGCCGGGAATGCCGCCGACGACCGCGATCCCACGCGCGCGCAGATCGAACACCGCGGCGACGGCTGTGGCCAGTACGACGGCGAGCAGCGGCCCCGGCGCGCCAGGCCAGCGCCACTCGAGCAGGAAAAGGAACACCAGCACGGTCGCGGCGAGCACGACGGTGCCCGCCTGGGCCGCCCCCACGTGATGTATGAACGACGCGATCTCACCGTACAGATGCTTGCCCGACACGGGAACACCGGTCGTCTTGCCCAGCTGACCGGCAATCATGATGACGGCGACACCGGCCAGGTAACCGACCAGGATCGGCTGGGAGAGCAGGTCGGCGACGAACCCCAGCCGCACCACCCCCGCTATGAGCGCCAACAGCCCGACCACAACCGCAAGCGCCGCCGCGAGGGCCGCGTACCGGCCCGGGTCCCCCGTGGCCAGCGGCCCGATGGTGGCGGCTGTCATCAGCGCCGTCGTCGACTCCGGGCCGACGGACA
>NZ_CAKJTM010000074.1:10618-25566 GCF_917627345.1 Protofrankia sp. CiP3
ACCGCGCCCCTCGTCACCTGACGATGATCTGCCGCCATCCGCTGTATCGGCCTTTCCAGGCACGACAAGCGAGCATTGTCCCGCTGGCCGCCCTGGCGCGCCTGACCGAGTGGCTGCCGCCGGAAGCTGTTCGACCGGGGCGGCCCGCGGATGTTCTTCCAGCCGCTCGTCGAGCTGGCCACCGGACGAAACCGGACAGTGAACGCTGAGCGACAGCCATGCATAATGTCGATTGCTGTTTCGTTCACTTCGTTCGACGTCCACCCGATCGGTCATTCGCAGACCCGTCCCCCGCGTCTGCGCCCACCCGGCCGGGCACGCTTGTAAAGGGCTATCCAACCGCACGGACCTGCGGCAGCCGGCCCCATGCGACAGGGCACGGGGGCGCCCGGCTCGACGTTGGAGGGGACCTTGTGAGCCAGTACGGCGAAGCCTGCGGCCACCCGGTGTGGGGCACCCAGACAGAGGCCCACGCCGCTGAGACCGTCGAGCCGATCCCCGCCCGGATCGCGCAGCTGCGTCGCGCCAACGAGCGCGTGCGGGCGCTGCTGGACGCTGTTCTGCTCATCAGCCGGGAACTGGACCTGCCAGTTGTGCTGCGGCAGATCGTCAGCACCGCCATGAAACTCGCCGACGCCCGCTACGGCGCCCTGGGCGTGCTGGACGAGCGGGGCAAAGGCCTGGCGGAGTTCATCCCGATCGGTCTGAGCCAGCAGGAGTACCACGCCCTGGCGGGAATCGAGCAACCACACGGCCATGGGCTGCTGGGCCACCTGATTCGGCAGCCGACCTCGATCCGCGTGGACGATATTCCCACGCACCCGGATTCGGTAGGATTCCCACCGGGTCATCCACCAATGCGCACCATGTTAGGCGTCGGCATCGGTGTGCGTGGCCGAATATACGGAAACATCTATCTTTGCGACCGATCGGATGGGCGGCCTTTCGACAAGGAGGACGAGGCTGTCGTCGTGGCGCTGGCAGGTGCCGCCGCTGTCGCGGTGGAGAACGCCCGCCTGTTCGACCAGGTCCGCACCGGTGCCGAACAGTTTCAGCGCCTGCTCCTGCCCCGCCTGCCCAACCTGGCTCCGTTGTCCGTCGCCGAGGTCTACAAGGCATCGACGCAACGAGGCTCGCGAACAGGGCATGTCGGTGGGGACTGGTACGACGCCCTGCTGCTGCCCGACGGAGCGGTCGGGGCCGTCGTCGGCGACGTCGTCGGCCATGACCTTGTCGCCGCGGCCGCCATGGCCCAGACCCGCAACATGCTGCGCGCCCTGCTGTACGACAAATGCGGCCCACCAAGCGCCGTGCTCACCCAGCTCGACCACACGCTGGAAGCGATCGAGGAAAATCCGGTGACCACCATCTGCCTCGCGCGCATCGAGCCGATGGGCGGGAGGTGGAAACTGTCCTGGAGCAGCGCCGGCCATCTCCCACCGCTGCTGCTCACCCCCGACGGCGGCAGCCGCTACCTGCAGACCGAGCCCGACGTACCGCTGGGGGTCGACGTCGGCCTGCCTCGCCACGACCGCACTCTCGCGTTACCGCCAGGCGCCACCCTGATTCTGTTCACCGACGGGCTCGTCGAACACCGTTCCCATCCGATCGACCATGGTCTGGCCGCGCTCGCCGCGCTGGCCGCGACCTACGCCGACCAGCCGTTACCCACGCTGTGCCACGCGCTGGCCGACGAACACCCCAGCGACGGCCACGACGATCTGGCCGTCATCGCGCTCCGCATCCCCAGCGAAAGCCGCGTCCGCCTGGCCGGCCAGCCACCGCACCATGCGGACGTATCGTCCTGACCCGGCGGTGGCAGCGGGACATGTCCAGCGAGGTCACGCGGATACCCAATGATTATCCGCGTCAACAGCACCGGGAACGGTCCAGGCGGACGAGGCGGGTGAAAACCTCCGTCTTGGCGGCCAGCTCCGCGTACTCAGCGGCGGGATCGGAGCCCCAGGTAATGCCACCGCCAACGCCATAGGCAGCGACGCCCGTGGCACGGTCGAGCAGAACAGTACGGATCGGGACACTGAAACGAGCCTGGAAAGGGGCATCGGCAGGCGCAACCATGCCGATGGCGCCACAGTAAACGCCCCGCGGACCATCCTCCACATCCCGGATGATCTCCATGGTGCGCGGCTTGGGCGCACCGGTGACCGAGCCGCACGGGAACAGCGCGCGGAACACCTCAGACAGGCCGATGCCTGGGCGCAGGCGCGCGCACACCTCCGAGGTCAGCTGGTGCACCGTCGCGTACCGCTCCGCGCGCAGCAGGGAGGTCACCCGTACGCTGCCGGTGACCGCGACTCGGGCGAGGTCGTTGCGCACCAGGTCAACAATCATGATGTTCTCGGCGCGTTCCTTCTCGCTGGCGCGCAGGGCCGCGGCGATCGCCGCGTCCTCGGCCGGGGTATCGCCCCGGCGCGCGGTGCCCTTCATCGGCCGCATCCGCACCTGCCGGCCCCGGGTCTCGAAGAACAGCTCCGGGCTGGCGCTGGCGACAACGAACATACCGATGTCGAGGTAGGCGTTGAAGGCGCCGCGCTGGCCGAGCGCGAGGTCGGTGTAGAGGGCGAACGGGTCACCGAGGGTCTCCGCGGTCAGGTGGGTGGTCAGGTTGACCTGGTAGGTCTCGCCCGCGGCGATGTGCCGGCGGACGGCCTCGACGCGGGCCCGGTGGGTCTCGGAGTCCCAGGCCAGCCACCACTCGCCGACCCGGTAGGCAGCCGGGTCCGGCTCGCGGACGGCCGGGACGAGACGGGGCGGGGCACACACGCCGAACCAGGCCAGCGGCAGGCCGTGAGCGGGCGGGTGGACGGCGAGGCGCCGGTCCAGCGCCGCCTCGTAAGCAACAAAGCCGCAGGCCCACCAGCCCCCGGCGGTCGCGGCCTCGACCTCGGCCAGCAGCGGGGCGACGTCGTCGGGCCGGACCGCCGCCAGACGGCAGGCGGGCCGCGAGAACTCCCAGGCAACGCCGGCCCGCAGGTCGTCGAACCTGGCGAAGCAGTTCCGGCCTCGCACGACCTCTCCTCTCCGTTTCCCTGGCCCGCGGCCGGCTTCCCCGGCCCGCGGCCGGCGTCGCGAGGGCGCGTGGGACGCACGTGGGACTTCCGTGAAGCGCCGCATTCTCTCGCTCATCGCCGACATACGCCCCGCGAGGTGCGTTGGGACCGCTCCTCACGCCCGCGCTCCGGTCCGGCAGCCGCAGCTTCATGATCTACGAAAAACTTGGAGCGACCGGCAGCAGGGCGTTCGATCAGGCAGCGGCGTCCGGGTGGATGGATCGCGAGGCGCGTGCCCCGGCCCCGCGATGCCGCGTCCCCTGTTGCCGGGCCTTCTTAGCCCGGTGGCGCATCGAGGCCCGGTGGCGCATCGAGCTGAACGAGACGGCGGGCGGAACCATATTTCTGGCACACTACCTCGCCCGCATTACCGATGATCATACAGGCATATAACGGATTGGCCGGAAAGTGGCCATATACTGACGTCGAGTGCACGTCGGTCACGCCCGGAAAGGACGGCGATGAGGCGAACTCGCAGCGAGCGGTCAACCCGTCGACGGTTGCTGTCACGGTTCGCGGAGTCACGGCTCGCCAGGTCACGGGCACGCGGAGCGGTCGCGGTCCCGCTGGCGCTCCTGCTCGCCAGCGGATCGGCGGTCATCGTGCTGGGGCAGAGCGCGGGTTCCGCCGTCGTGCGGCTGGGGGACGTCGGCGCATGGCTGGTCAGCAGCAGCCAGGGGATCATCTCGCATGTGAACGGGCCATCCGGGCGAGCCGACGCCAGCGTGACCATCAACGGCGGCAGGGAACATCACCTCACGGTCACCCAGGATGGGCCCAACGTCCTGGTCACCGACACCGACACCGGTGTGACCAGCCGGATCGACCCGGTCGGGCTGGCCGCCGCCGAGCAGCGGGGCTTCGGAACCGGCACCACCGTTGTCGCGGGCGCGGACCAGGCATATGTCATCGACGCACACGTCGCCGGGCAGGTCCAGCGGATCGACCCGAAAACGCTGGACCCGCTGGGCGCGCCGCTCTCCTTTGGTTCAGCGATCGGTGGTGCCGGGCTGACGGCTGACGGCACGCTGTGGGTGGCCTTACCTGAGAAAGGGCAGCTTGTCCCGGTCCGCCGCGGCACAGCGGGAACAGCGGTCACGGTCGCCCGGCCAGGCTACCGACTGTCACTGATCATAGTAGACGGGCTGCCGGTCGCGGTCGACGCGACCACCCCAGCGCTGGTACCCGTGCGCGACGGCCGCCCCGCCCCGGCGCTGCGGCTGCCGGACCCAGCCGGGCAAGGGCGTCAACTACTCGTGGCGCCGTCCGTCGACGGCCATCTCGCCCCCGTCATTGTCGACGGGACGACCACGATGTTGCTGGCCGACCCGGGCGCCGGTGCTGTCCGCGTGGTCGATCTCGGCTCCCAGGACCCATCCGGGAAGCTCGGCGCTCCCGTGGTAGCCGGAAACCGAGTGTACATACCCGACAACGACAAGGGACGGTTGCTGGTCTATGCAGCCGACCTGGGGCAGTTCAGCTCGCCGATCCCCGTCACCCCTGGGCCGGCGAAGCTCACCGTCTTCGTCAAGGACGGGATGGTCTGGGCAAATGACGAGCGTGACTCCCAGGCGGTCCTGGTCCGGCCGGACGGCTCGGCCCACCGGATCGAAAAACACGCCCCCGACGTCGCCGGCAGCGCCGCCAGCGCCCCACCTCGGCCACTGCCCACGCAGACGATCACACCGCCCCACGAGGCCCCGCGCTCCCAGCCGTCGACAGCCGCCCCACCCCAGCCGCAGCCCGCGCCCGTGATCCTGGCTCCCCGCCAGGCCCCGCGCTCCCAGCCGTCGACAGCCGTCCCGCCCCAGGTACCAACCCCAATCGTCGGACCAGCCCCCAGCCCGAGCCGTACGGCCCCGCCTGCCGGTGGACAGCCGACTCCGGCTGCCCCGCCCGCTGTCTCCCCGTCACCCACTCCCGTTCAACCATCCGCTTCGTCCCAGCCGCCCACTCCCGTTCAACCGCCCGCTTCCTCCCAGCCGCCTGCTTCCTCTCCGCCCCCGCCGCCAGCTCCCACCACGTACCGCGAACAAACCGGCAGCACTGGCTCTCCAACATTCAGCAACCCGCACAACGCTTCCGGTCAAGGCCCGCGCATCGCGGTGGGCGCCTACGTTGAGGTGCAGTGCCGTGTATATGAGCCCCTAATCCAGTCAGCCAATCCGGACGGCTGGTGGTACAGGATTGCCAGCAGCCCCTGGAACGGCCAGTACTATGGTGTCGCGAACAACTTCCGGAATGGCGACGTCCCTGGCCAGGGCCCGCCCTATCACAACACCGACTTCAACGTCCGCGTTTGCTGACGCGAATTTCGCGATAGAACCATGACTCAGGACGGGGGCGGTGTGGCGCCGCGGATACAGGCGAAGTCCGACCAGGCCACGATCAGGCGGTGCGTGGCGGGATCGATGCCCAGCACAGGACCGACTCGGAAGCAGTAGCCCTGCGCGGGATCGAGATCGGAGATCTGGTTGACGGTCGCGCCGGCTGGCAACGACTGCGCCGAGCCCAGGCCAGGAGCGGTCGCGGTCTGCATCACCAGATTGCTGTTCCGTGAGCCGTTCTGCCAGGTCAGCGTGACCGTCGCTCCAGCGTCATCAGCGCGTAGACCAGTCGGGCGCGCAGCCTGCAAGTCGGCGGAGGTGACCGGCGCGGGCGTGACCAGGGATGGCGTGGGGGAGGCCGTCCTGACGGAGGTTGGCAAAGAGCGCGCCGGGCTGGGCCGGCGCGGAGCGAGGACTGCTATCACCACCAGTGACAGGATGATCGCCGCAGCGGCCCCGATCACCACCAGAACCCGCCGTGGCTTCGACCTACCGGCCCGGCCCGATGCCGCGGTGCCCGGGCTCGGCCGGGCCGGTCTGCCTTCCCGGAGCAGGGTGATCTCCTGCATCGCGCCGCCCATGCGGCGGTCGGTATCGGAATCCACGGCAGCGCCCGCTAGCGCATGATCTTCAAGCGCGGCCGGTGCGGGTTGTGGCGGCGGGTCCGGATGCGTGAGCACGTTGGGAACAACTTCAGCAACGGCGTCGGGGACGGCCACAGCTTCGCTGCTCTGCCTGGCGTCCACAAACGGGCTGGGTGCGCCAACCGCGTCTACGGCGTTATCAGGCATGCCGAGTGGTTCCGGCGCTATCCGCGGGACGGTGTGGCCGAGGCGTTCGTTGAGGTGACGGAGGTCCGCGGCGAAGGCGTCGGCGGTCTGTGGGCGCTGCGCCGGATCGCGTGCGAGCGCCGTCCGCAGCAGGTTCTCCACGGATTCGGGCACGCGCTCACGAGGCAACGCGGGAACGTCCTGAGTCAGGACGCGCAGCACAATGGTGGCCGGGCTGTCGCCCGGCCGGTATCCGAACGGCGGCGAGCCCGCCAGCATGGCGAACAGGGTCGCGCCCAGCGCGTAGATGTCGGTTGCGACCGACTGTTCCTCTCCCTGGAGGACTTCCGGGGCCGTATAGGACGGCGTGAACGCATCCTGGCTCATGGATGTTTCCGAGCCCGCCAGACTCGCGATGCCGAAATCGCTGAGCACCGGTTCATCGGTGTCGGTGAGCAGTATGTTGCCGGGCTTGACATCCCGGTGGATGATTCTGGCCTCGTGCGCGGCGTGCATGGCCTCGGCGATTTTCGCACCGATGTGAAGGGCTTCGTGTGCCCGCATCGGGCCGCTGCGCTGGATCCGGTCGGCGACCGAGCCCCGCGGGAGATACTGCATGGCGATGAACGGATGCCGGTCCTCCGTCGAGCCAGCCTGGAAAATCGTGATGATATGCGGGTGACCGGTGAGACGTCCGGTTACCCGGCATTCCCGGGTGAACCGCCGTTCCGCGGCGGAGTCCCGAAGATCGGCGTTAATCACCTTAATAGCCACCGTGCGGTCAAGATGGTCCTGATAGGCAGAGTAGACGGTGCTGAACCCACCGTGCGCAATCACGGTGAAGGACCGGTAACCGGGGATCATCGGTATCTCCTCCCCCGGATGACCTGGCTGGGGGCGAGCCGCCCGGCCATGCGCCGGTGCAGCGGCACGACCCGCCGCAGCTGTGCGCGCACCTGTTTCTCGTGCAGCCAGGCCTTGTCGGCCTCAGCGGGGCCGATGCCGTTCGCGGCGAACAGCGCCGTGGTGACGAGATCCGCCAAGGACGCCAACGACGCTCGGCCACTGGCGCCGATCCCGGCCGCGGCGATCCCGGCCGTCTCAGCCGGGGTGGCCGCGGCCGGGATCGCTATGCCGGCGCCCGCCAAGGCGTCGTGTGTGCTGTGCCAGGCACCGACCACGCGCGTCCGGGGGATACGCGCGCGCCGTCCCCGCCGACGGCGCGCCACCGGCGACCCCGCGGCGGCCGCCAGGTAGCCGAGGGCACAGGCGAGCACGACAGCACCGGAGATCACCCCCACGTACACCCGCAACGAAGTGTGACGAACCACCGGCGGAGCGGATGGTGGCGCTGCCGGGTACTGCACGGGCACGGCCGCCGCGGCCTCGGCCCGCCGCGCCCGCTCGCTGGACTCCCCCGATGCCGAGGAGGCGACCTCAGTGCCGCCACGCCGCGACTCCTGCGGCGTCGGATAGAACGGCAGCCAGCCCACACCCGCGAAGTCGATCTCCGGCCAGACCAGGACGTCTCCGGTGTGGACGTCCGCTGTCCGCGGCCCACCGGGAAAGGCGAACCCGACCACGACCCGGCTGGGCAGGCCCAGCACCCGGGCGGCGACCGCGAACACGGTCGCGAACTGTTCGGAGGTGCCCCGCTGGCTCCTGGTCAGAAAGTAGTTGAGGTGTCCGTAGGTGTGACCAGCCGGCGCAAGCGAGTCATAGCTGAAGGTGCCGCGGAGATACTGTTCCAGCCCGAACGCCTGTTGGAATGGGGCGATCCTCCCAACGGACCCCCGCCGGGCAGCCTCACGCACCGAGTCGGGTAGGCCAGGCGGCAGGTAGCGGGCGGCGTCGGCGTCAGCATCGGTAGCCGGCTGCGACACAGCAAGGGCAGTTGCGTCAGGGATGGTCTGCGGTGCGGACACCACCGTGTACCGGCGACCGGGACGCACCGGCACGGCGCTGAGCAGAACGCCGCTGTCGACGTCGACGGCCAGGCCCACGCCGTCAAGCCGGACCGGGCGGTCCATGGCGGGCAGCCAGACACCGTCCAAACCGTCGATCTCCACGTCCTGGCGTAGCTCCCCGCTGCGCGGCAGCTCCCCGGCCACCGCCGGGACCTGGCGTCCGGCCGGTTGGAAACGAGCTGACGACGTCCAGGACCGGCCGTCGAAACGGTCGAGCACGGCCAGCCGGATGTTCTGTGCCGCGGCTTGCGCCGCGTTCTGTGCCCCATCCTGTGCCGCTGACGTGCGCACGGCGAACAACAGCCGGCCCGGGTCACCGAGCCAGGCCGCGACCTGGTCCAACGGGTTTACCGTGGATATCGGGTGCAGCGGTACCGCACGGTGTGCGCGTATGTCGTACGGGTCGCGGCCGTGCGCCGGTGACAGGAGCGGACCGAGCAGGACGGAGGCCGCCGCGACGGCTACCGCCGCAACCACCCCGATGACGGCTCGGCTCGCGGACGATCCGGATCCACCGCGGCCGCTGGCGGTCGTCAACGACCGGATCTCGGCGCGCCGGCACAGTATGAGCAGCCCAGACGCCGCCACCAGAGCGGTCGCGACCAGCAGGTTCGACCCCGGGGCGGACACCGTCAGCGTCACCCCGGCCACGAAGACCACGACTGCCGGGACGGCTGGGAGCAGCACCGTCCGCGTCCTTGCCACCAGTTCCGCACCGACGCCAGCCGCAAGCCATGTCAACGCCTGCGGCACCACCAGCAGATCCGGCGAATCCGGCGCCGGCAGGGTCACCGCCAGCAGCCGGGCCCAGCCGTTGAGCAGACCGTCGCCGACCGCGGGCAGCACACCGGGAACCGTCGGCGAACCGTGCCGGAACAGCGTCACCGCGACGACGCCCAGCCACAGCGCGGCCCAGGCCAGCAGCGACGCCGGCAGCGACAAAGACAACGGCACCCGGCGACGGCGGGGCGTCCCCGCGAGCAGTGCCACGGCGATCACAGGCACGACCGCCGCCAGCGCGACCGGGCCGGTGAGCGGGCCCCAGCCGAACGCCCGATGAAACGATCCGCCGGCAAGCCCGGCCATCACCGTGACCACGGCAAAGCTCCCGGCCCGGGACCAGAGCGCCGTCACCGTACCCTCCCGGTGGGAGTCGCCGGCCACGCCGGCACCAGCGCGGCGGCATCGGCGAGATCCAGGACACGCAGTCGTTCGCCGCCCGTGGTGACCGACCATGGCACCGGCCCAGCTCCGGCTCCAGTGCCGGCAGCGGCACCGGCAGCACCGACCCGAACCGCGATCACATGCTCGAACCAGCTGGCAGCCGAGGCGACCACAGCCACCTGCCCGATGTCCATCCCACCGGTGACAAGCGTGAGCGTGCCGATCCCGCCACGGCCAAGCCCCCGGACAGCCGCGGCCAGCGCGTCATCCGGGCGGGTGCTGGCGTCGCCGGGGTCCCGGTCCCCCCTGCCGGATCCGCTGGTACTGGGCCGGGATCTGCCAGCCGCCGGCATCGCGGCGTCCCATTCGACGCCGGCAAGCACGTCGAGGACGATCTGGCCGTCGCCGCGCCCGCCACGACCCGCGACCCGAACATGCCCGGTGGTGTGCAGCCGGACCGGGAAACGCAGCCGGGCCGAGGCAAGCAGAACCGAGGCGGCAACGTCCACCGCCGCGTCGAACCCGGCCTCACCGGACGCTCCGGACGGGTATGCGTACGCCCGCGTGTCCAGCAGGACCGTCGTGACCGGCTCGCTCGGATCGACATACCGCCGCACCAGCAGGGTGCCCGCCCGTGCGCTGGAGCGCCAGTGCACATGCCGGAGATCGTCACCGGGCACATATTCGCGGAGCGCATGGAAGGTGACGCCGCCTTCGGTCCGGCTGTCGACCGACAACCCGTCAGGGCTGCTCGACCGAGCGGACACCAGCGGCGTCAGCGGATACACAACCGGGTGGACGCGCACCACGGCCGGTTCCCCGACCTGTTGGGAGCGCGACAGCAAGCCGAACGGGTCAGTTCTGCCGACCTGCACCGGGCCGACCCGCAGCACCCCACGGCGCGCGGTCGGTAACGGCAGCGCGATCGTGCGCCGCGTCGATCCCCGCAGGGAACGCAGGTGTGTTTCGGTCGCCTCCTCCCCGTGCGGCACGCGGACCCGCAGGGCACCGCTGGACCGCTCCGCGAGGTTCCTGATCGTCACACTCGCGACAGCCGCCTCACCGCGACGGACCCGGCCGGGAACGACCTCGATCTCCGCGCCTAATCGCGGACGGTAGGCGACCGTGACCACCGCCGCCGCCAGCACGACGACACATCCCACCGCGAGCATTGACAGTTCGGCAAACCGCAGCACACCCGCGGCAGCCC
Organism: Protofrankia sp. CiP3; assembly: GCF_917627345.1. Lineage (NCBI taxonomy): Bacteria > Bacillati > Actinomycetota > Actinomycetes > Frankiales > Frankiaceae > Protofrankia > Protofrankia sp. CiP3. The sequence goes on from NZ_CAKJTM010000074.1 coordinate 21,128, forward strand.
CCAGCACGACCGCGGCGCAGGCCACTGCCCATCCGGTGGTGGTAACCGCGCGAAGCGCGCGCCACGCCGGACCGCGTACCGCCGACGGGGCGGCACCTGCCACCGGCCGGGATCGGCGAGTGGGCATACCGGTCACACTCCAGCCAGCGACCGAGGCACCGGTATGGACTCGAGCACCTCGCGGACAGCGTCCTCGGCGGTGTAACCACGCAGTTCCGCGTCTGGCGCCACCAGCAGCCGATGCGCGAGCACGGGTGCGGCGAGCGTTTTGACATCGTCCGGTGTGACAAACGTGCGTCCCGCCGCGGCGGCCCGGACCTGGGACGCACGCAGCAGGGCGATGCTGCCGCGCGGGCTGGCGCCCAGCCGCAGCTGTGACAGCGTGCGGGTTGCCGAGACCACGTCAACCACATACTCGTGCACGGTGTCCGCGACGTGGGTACGCGCACTCGCGGCGACCAGCGCCAGCACCTCGTCGGTGGACAGCACCGGGCTCAGGTCCTCCACCCGCATACCCGACCGGCGATTACGCAGAATCGCCACTTCGGACTGACGATCCGGATAACCCATCCGTACTCGCATGAGAAAACGGTCCAGCTGCGCCTCGGGCAACGCATACGTGCCGTCCATGTCGACCGGGTTCTGGGTGGCGACGACGAAAAACGGCAGCGGCACCGCATGGGGCTGGCCGTCAACAGTGACCCGCCCCTCCTCCATAACCTCCAGCAACGCCGACTGCGTCTTGGGCGACGCCCGGTTCACCTCATCGGCCACCACCACATGGGCGAACACCGGCCCGGGATGGAACGCGAACTCGCCGGTTCCCTGGCGGTAGACGGTCACCCCGGTGACGTCGGACGGCAGCAGATCCGGGGTGAACTGGATGCGGTGACAGGACGCGTCCAACGATGCCGCGACGCACCGGGCCAACGACGTCTTGCCCAGCCCCGGAACGTCCTCGATGAGCAGATGCCCACCGGCGAACAGACAGGTCAGCGCCAGCGAAACCGCCTCGGTCTTTCCCCGCACCACCAGTTCGACGTTGTCGACAAGAGCCTGGAAGGCGGTCGTGAAATCGAACGGGCCAGCGCCGCTGGTTGGCATCGTGGACACGACGACATCGTAGCCAGGCGCGCCGCACCAACGGCCGGGCAGTGGATACGTAACCGCTGTGGGCGGCCGGCGGCGCGCCGATACCGCCCTCAGCACGTATTCACAAACGAGCCCTTCCTGCCGCCCGCGGAGCACGGGCGGCAGGCTGGCAGTGTGTGCTCGGCTTCCGCTCAGGTGTCGCTCAGGTGCCGATGAAGCCCTTGCTCTGGAGCCAGGTCCGGGCAACCTGGGTGGGATCCTGGCCCTTGATGTCGACGTCGCCGTTGAGCTCTTGGAGAAGCCCGTCGGTCAGGGCAGGCGCGATTGCATTGATGATCTTCGCGAGGTCGGGGTGGTCCTTGTAGACGGATTCACGGACGGTGAGCGCGGGGTTATAGACGGGGAAGAAATGCTTGTCGTCATTCAGGACACTCAGGCCGAGCCCGCTGATACGCCCGTCGGTGGTGGCGGCCTCCCCGAAGTTGCAGGGATTGTTCTTGGCCACCGCACTGTAGATGGCGCCCTCAGCGATGGTGGCGAGACCGTCCTTGGGCACGGTGAAGTCGTACGCCTTCTGCAGGCCGGGCAGTCCGTCGTTACGGCCGGCGAACTCGCTGGCTACGCACATGGACGCTTTTGCCGGGTCGGTCCGTACGAGCCGGGAGTAGTCGGAGAGCGAGCTGACGCTGAGCTCTTTGGCGGTGCTGGTCTTCACCACAATGGCGTAGGTGTTGTCAGCCGGTGCCGCGGTGAGCCAGGTGACGTGATTTTGTGCCAGGTCCTCCTGTGCGACGGCCTGGTACAGCTGAGCCGAGTCGTTGATCGGGTCGGTGTGCTTAAGATAGTTGACCCAGGCGGTCCCGGTGTATTCCCAGTACATGTCGATGCTGCCCGATGTCAGCGCGGTGCGGGTGCTGTTACTGCCCTGCAGCCCGCACTTCTCCTGAACCGTCGCGCCGGCTGAGCGCAGGGCGAGGCTGGTGAGGTGGCAGAGGACGAGCTGCTCGGTGAACTCCTTGGACCCGACGGTGAAGGTGGCGCCCTTCAGCGAGACGCCCCGCGCGAGGCTGCCTTCCTTGGCGGCACCGCCGCTGGAGCTGAAACACCCCGCGGTCACAGCGGTGAGGACCACGGCAAGGACGATGCGGGTGCGGCGCGGGCGGTGACCCGGCAGTGGGCGCATGATGCTTCTCCTTGGGGCAGATGTGTTTATGCAGATGGGTTTATGAAGGTGCACGGGAGGAGATGTTCGCAACGAGCCGCGGCCAGGACTTCTCAGCCACGCTCACAAGGCCACGGTCCAAAGCCACGGTCTAAAGGCCACGGGGACGCAGGTAACGTTCGGCGAGGCCGACAAGCCAGTCGCTGGTCAGCGCGAGCACGGCGGTCAGGACGCTGCCGGTGAGCAGGACCGGGGTCCGGTTGAGCGCGATGCCGGTGTTGATGAAATCGCCCAGGCCACCGGCGTTGGTGAACGCGGCCAGCGTCGCGCTGCCCACGTTGAGGATCACCGCGATCCGGACGCTGGCCAGAATCACGGGGACGGCCAGCGGGAGTTCCACCCGGAACAGCACGGCGGTTCTGGTCAGCCCCATACCCCGGCCGGCGTCGATGAGCGAGCGGTCAACGCCCTGCAGGCCGACCATGGTGTTACGCAGCACCGGCAGGGCCGACACGAGTACGAGCGCGATCACCGCCTTTTGGAACCCGATACCGACAGTGACCGCAAGCAGTACCAGCACCCCCATGGAGGGAATGGCCTGGCCGATGTTGGCCAGGGCGAGCAGCGGGGCGACGAACCGGCGTAACCGTGGTCGCGTGAGCAGCACACCGAGGGGTATCGCCAGCACGATGACCAGCGCGGTGGACCCGGCGACCAGTTCGATGTGCTCGATCAGCCGCTGGGTGATGAGTTGCGGGCTGATCGATCGCCGCTCGATGTCGTCGAGGTTCTGGGCGTGCAGATAGGCCAACAGCGCCACGCACGCCGCGATGAGCACTGCCGGTGTGGCCAGCACGCCGAGCAGCCGGCGAAAGGTTGTTCGGCCGGCGGATTCCCGCGGTGCCCATGGTGTTTCGGGCGGTTCCTGATCCGCGAGCGTGGTGATCGCGCTCATCGCCGCCCCTCTGACAGGCGGGCTGGTTCCGCGGGCGGCCCCGGCCGCGCACCTCGGGCGGGAGACTGCCGCACAACGGATGACCAGGAGAGCGCGCCAACGGGATGTCCCTGTTCGTCGATGACGACCGCGCTGTCATCGCGGGCGTGCAGCATCGCGTCCAGCGCGTCGTGCAGGCTCTGGTCGGTCCGTACGACGGCGATGGGGATGGGGGGAACGGGGATGGGGATGGGGATGGGGAGGTCGTTCCCGGCCGTCCGGGTTGCGCGATGGTCGGTGGGATGCAGCCAACGCAGCACTCCCCCGGTGTCGTCCACCAGCACAGCACGCCCGGAATCGGGCCCCCGCTCAGCGGGGGCGGCACCGGTACGGGCATGGACCACCTCGACGGGTTCGAGCGCGATGGAGCCGACCGGTTCGAGGCGTAACCGGCGTATCGCGGCACCGGTTCCGATGAACGACCTGACAAACCCGTCGGCTGGTTCGGCCAATATTTTCGACGGTGTGTCGTACTGAACCAGGCTGGCCCGCTCGGCCAGCACGGCAATGCGGTCGCCGAGTTTGACCGCCTCACCGACGTCATGGGTGACGAGCACAATGGTCTTGCGGATCTGGGCCTGCAGGTTCAGAAACTCGTCCTGCAGCCGTTCCCGGGTGATCGGGTCGATGGCTCCGAAGGGCTCGTCCATCAGCATCGCGGGTGGGTCGGCGGCCAGCGCCCGGGCCACTCCCACGCGTTGCTGCTCGCCGCCCGAAAGCTGTTTGGGGTAGCGGCCACGGTACGTCCTGGGCTCAAGGCCGACCAGGTCGAGCAGCTCATCGACGCGGGCCCGGACGCGGCTCTTGTCCCACCTGAGGGTCCGCGGTATGAGACCGATGTTTTCGGCAATCGTCATGTGGGGGAACAGGCCGACCTGCTGGATGACATAACCGATGCGTCGACGCAGCTGGTCGGGGTCAGCCCTGGTGACGTCCTCGCCGTTGAGGAAGATCCTGCCCGCGCTCGGCTCGATCAACCGGTTGATCAGGCGGAGAGTGGTGGTCTTGCCGCAGCCGGAAGGACCGAGCAGCACGGCGATCTCGCCGTCACGGATGTCCAGCGACAGCTCGGAAACCGCGGGCGCGGACTGGCCGGGATAGTGCTTGCTGACTTGCTCCAGCCGGATCATCACGTCGTCCGGCGGAACCGCGGTGGAGCCGTCGGTCATCGAAGACCCCGGGAGACGGTGA
>NZ_CAKJTM010000075.1:0-2950 GCF_917627345.1 Protofrankia sp. CiP3
AAGGGCCCGGCGGCTGGCCGGGACCGCCGTCACTGCTTCGATGCTGAGTGCGGTCTGGGTTGACCCATGGGCTCTCGTGGTGCTCACAGCCCTGGTTCTCATCGTCCTGTGTGGGGTTCTACTTCCGACCATCTGGTCGAGGGATGCCGCGCGGCGGCGTGATGCTCGGGAAGTTCTGATCTTGCTCTTGCAAAATCAGATCCCAAGTAACGCCAGGCGACCATCACGATCGAACCGCTCGACTACCAGAACGTCGAGGCGTTCCTTATGAACGCCTCCTCCGCACCCCGTGCACCCCCGGTAGCGCGGTTGCCACAACGTAAAGATCACCCTTGAAGTAGACGACTACTGCACCAAGGCCGTCGGGGTCGTCCACCGCAAACAGACGACCCCGGCGTAGCAGATCATTGCTTTTGGTGGCTGCTCCCGTCGGCGGAACGGGAGAGGTCGAGCACCCGGGGCGCAGACGTTGTTTTTGTGCTGCGCTACGGCAGGCCGCCGCGCATCGAGTTCCGTCACAACGAAACACTCGCTCGGCAATCGACCACGGCACAACGACGTGCGCTGTGACCTGCATGTCACGAGATCGACTGAAAAGTGCAAGACGTCCGATGCCTCAAAGAGGCAAGCAGTCGTCTGTCGTGTGTTACTACACAGCTATGTAGTACGGCGTGTATGGTGGGGGCATGAGTGCGGAGCCGCGGATGACGCTGCAGACCTTGAAGGTGCTGCGCGAGATGGTCGCTACCCCGACCCGGCCGCACTACGGGCTCGAACTCGTCGAGGCCGCCGGCCTGCCGTCGGGAACGATCTACCCGATCCTGGCCCGGTTGGAGAAGGCCGACTGGGTGTCCAGCGGTTGGGAGGACGTCGACCCGCGTGCGGTGAAACGGCCCCGGCGCCGGTTCTACATGCTCACCGGCAAGGGCGCTCAACGGGCCCGCGCCGAGCTCGCCGCCGCTGGCATGACGACCCCGCCCGCCCGGCCCGTGCGGGGCGGGGTGGCGCTGCCCGGCCGGCTGCGCCCTCAGGAGGGCTGACCCGGTGGCTGTGACCTCCGCCGAACTCCGCCGCCTCGCGCAACGTGCCGCCGCCGGTGCCCGGTACGCTGACGCCCGGTACGCCGCCTACGACGCCGACGCCCGGTACGCCGCCTATGCTGCCGACGCCGCCGACGCCCGGTACGCCGCCGACGCCCGGTACGCCGCCGACGCCGCCTACGACGCCTACGACGCCCGGTACGCCGCCTACGACGCCCGCGCCGCCGCCTACGCCGCCTACGCCGCCTACGCCGCCGCTGCCGCCGACGCCGACAACGCCTACGCCGCCGCTGACGCCGACGCCTACGCCGCCGCCGCCGCCGCCGCCGCTCGGTACGCCGCCGCCGCCGCTCGGTACGCCGCCGCCGCCGCTCGGTACGCCGAGGTGATGGCGGACCTGGTGGACACGGTCGAGGCGACGAGGCAGGCCGCCGACTCGGCGGTGCCGGCCGGGACGGGACGTCGCTCGGCCGGACGGATGTGGGACGAGAAGGCGGTGCGGCTGCGCGAGTCGGCGGTGGCCGCACTGCGCGGGATCCCCGAGGCGGGCCGGTACGCCGAGGAGTGGGCCTCCGACATGGCCCAGCGGCCCGCAGGCTGGGCGCGGTTCCGCTGGGCGCTGTCTCTGCGTCTGCGCGCTCCCCGGGCGCTGCGCGGGACCGCCGCGGCGAAGGCCCGGGTGCCGGCGCCGCCGCTGCCGCCAGCGGAGTGACCGCCACCCCTTGACCTTCCTTCGTTCTCTACATAGACTCCAACCTCGCACCTATATAGAGATAAACGAAAGGTTTGGTGAGGGCGTGGACGACTCCACCCACCCCCCAACGACCCCGACCGTGCGGGCCGGCGTCGGGCTGGCGCTGACACTGCTCGCCGGCGCGGCCGCCGTTGTCGTCGGCCTGGTAGGCGCCGGGGACCTGTTCGCCACGGTGTGGGGCGCCGTGCTGCTCACCTTCGCCGACGGCATCCTGCGCACCGGGGTCCAGGGCCGCCCGGCCGTGCCGCCCATCGACGGCGAGAACAGCTGACCCCCGCGCTGTCGTGAGAACCAGCCTGACGGCCGGAGTTCGGTCACCACGAAACGCCCGCTCGGTAGCCGGTCACGGCGGGACGACGTGCGCCGTGCGCTACACCTTCCTCGATCACTAAATGCTGCTCCCGCGTCTCGCGGAGTTCGCCGGCGAGCTGCTCGGCGCGGGCCTGGGCGTCGCCGTGGGCGTGCTCGGCGGTGTCCGCGCGGGTCCGGCTGGTGGCAAGGTCGGCCTGGACGGTGGCCAGGGCTGCCGCGGTGGTGTCGAGCCGGCCGGCAAGGGCGTCGGCCTGGGTCTGGGTGGTGTCGCGTCCGGCGGTGGCGACGGCGAGGTCGGTCCGCAGGTCGGCGGCCTGGGTCCGCGCGGTGTCCAGCTGGGTGCGCAGGTCGGCGGCGGTGGTCTCGGCCTGGGTGGTGCGGTCGCGGGCCACGGCCACATCGCGGTCGGCGGCATGCAGGGCGTTCTCGGCGTCGCGCAGCTCGCCGGTGCGGTCCTCAAGGGCGGCCCGGACGGCGGTCAGCTCGGTCTCGGCGTTGTCCGCGCGGGTCCGGGTGGCGGTCAGGTCGCTGGTGGCCTGCTCAAGCCGGCCGACGAGGTCGGCGATGTGGGTGTCCAGCTCGGCGAGGGTGGTTTCGGTGGTCTCGGCCCGGACGGTGGTCTCGGTCAGCGTGGCGCGGGTGGTGTCCAGCTGGGTGCGTAGCTCGGCGGCGGCCTGCTCGGTGGCCTGTAGCCGGCTCGTGAGGTCGACGATCTGTGTTGCTTTGGCGGCGGCGTCCGCTTCGTCCCTGGCGGCGCGGGCCTCGCGGATCTCGTTGTCGGCGGTGGCCGCCCGCGCGGCGGCTTCGGCGATCCGGGCTTCGGCGATCCGGGCTTCGGCGATCC
>NZ_CAKJTM010000075.1:3572-9439 GCF_917627345.1 Protofrankia sp. CiP3
GGGCTTCGGCGATCCGGGCTTCGGCATCGGCCGTGACGGCCGCGATCTGCACGGCGGCGGCGTCCGGGTCGCCTGCGGTGCGCACGTCGTCGGCCAGGGCGGCGAGCTGGGCGAGCATCCGGTCGGCCTCGGCGCGGAACGCGGTGGTGAACCGGTCGACCTGGGTGGCCAGTCCGGCCATGCCGGCCTCGGCGCGGGCGGTGGCCATCGTGACCGGCCGTCCCAGGTCGGTGGCCACGGCCGGAGCGTCCGCCGTGGCGGTGCCGGCCCGTGCGGCGCGGCGCGGGCCGGGGTTGCGTGCCCGCCAGGCCGACGCCCGGTTGTGGCCGGGGTTGTCGCAGTACTCGGGAAGCCGCCCGATGTCGCTGCTGGGCTCCTCGGTCGGCCGCTCGCAGCCCGGGAACCGGCACATGCGCTGTTCGTCGCGGGTCTGATCGTCCGTTCCCCGTCCAGGGGGTGCGGCCGGAATACGCCAGAAACCTGCCGCCGCCAGTAGCCGCCGGTCAGAGGCCGCGCACCGGGTGATCGTTTCCGGTGGCTAAAGTGCCGATAACTGCCGCCGGGTCACTCGTCGTCCTCGTCGTCCTCGTCGTCGGGCTCGTCCGGGTCGCGCAGCGGCCGCAGCCCGTCGGCCAGGTCCGGGAGCTGGAAGACGTAGCGGCCCTCGCCGTGGATATGCCAGGAGACGAACGGCAACAGCTGGGCGACGTCCTTGTCTCGGGCGGGGTGGCCGCCGGCGCGCAGACCGAACGGCGGCTGACCAGCATCTCAACAGCACCGCGGCAGGTTTCTGGCGTATTCCGGTCCCACCCGGAGGAGGAACACAACATTCCCAGCCTATTGGAGATGCCGGGTCGGGCGGCCGGTCGGCGGCCCGGGCTCAGGTGTCCAGGGTGAGGTTGCGGCCGGACTCCGGGTCGAACAGGTGCAGCTTGTCGGTGTCCACCCACAGGTCGGCCTTCTCACCCTCGCGGATTGCGCTGGCGGCATCCAGCCGGGCGACGACCTGCCCGGCCGCGGCGCCGGGCACGTCGGCCGTGCCCGAGTCACGGGCGAGCTCGTCCAGGTCGGCAGCGGCCGCGGCCCGGTCGGTCCGAACCGTGAAGTAGGCGTACTTGTCCGACCCGAGAGACTCCAGCACGTCCACGGTGGCGGTCAGCCGAAGGCCATGCTTGCCCCCGGCCGACGCGGGGATGAAAGCGGCGTCCTCGAAATACTCGGGTCGCATCCCGAGGATGAACGTGCCGTCCGTCCCGCCCGCCTCGACCGCCTGGCGTTGCCGGGCGTCGGGGGTGATGTCCCCGAGTGGTGTGTGCAGCACGCCGTCGGCGAAGGTCACCGGGAGGAAGTTCATCGCCGGGGAGCCGATGAAGCCGGCGACGAAGATGGTCGCGGGCCGGTCGTACAGCTCACCCGGGGTGCCCACCTGCTGGATACGTCCCGCGCGCATGACCGCGACCCGGTCGCCGAGGGTCATCGCCTCGGTCTGGTCATGGGTGACGTACACGGTGGTGGTGCCCAGGCGGTTCTGGAGCCGGGACACCTGGGTGCGCATCTGGACCCGCAGCTTCGCGTCCAGGTTGGACAGCGGCTCGTCCATGAGGAACGCCTTCGGGTCCCGCACGATGGCCCGCCCCATCGCCACCCGCTGGCGCTGCCCGCCGGACAGGTTCGCCGGCTTGCGGTCCAGGTGGGGGGTGAGGTCGAGGATCTCGGCGGCCTGCTCGACCTTCCGGTTGATCTCCTCCTTCGGCAGCTTCGCGAGCGACAGCGCGAAGCCCATGTTCTGGCGCACCGTCATATGCGGGTAGAGCGCGTAGCTCTGGAACACCATCGCGATGTCGCGGTCCTTGGGCGCGAGATCGTTCACCACCTTGCCGCCGATGCGCAGCTCGCCTTCGGTGATGCCCTCCAGGCCGGCGATCATGTTGAGGGTGGTGGACTTCCCGCAGCCGGACGGGCCGACCAGGATGACGAACTCACCGTCGGCGATCTCGAGGTTCGCGTCGGCGACCGCCGTCTGCCCGTCCGGAAACCGCTTGGTGACGTGGTCGAGAACGATGTCGGCCATGCGCGCTACCCCTTCACCGCGCCGGAGGTGAGCCCGGCGACGATCCGACGTTGGAACAGCAGGACGAAGACGATGATCGGGATCGTGATGACGACCGCAGCCGCCGAGATCGAGCCGATCGGCTCGGCGAACTGGGAGGCGCCGGTGAAGAAGGCGATGGCTGCGGGCGCGGTCCGCGCACTCTCGGTCGACGTCAGCGAGATGGCGAACAGGAAGTCGTTCCAGCAGAAGATGAACACCAGGATCGCGGTGGTCACCATGCCGGGCGCGGCGAGCGGCGCGATCACCCGCCGGAAAGTCTGGAACGGGGTGGCCCCGTCCACCTGGGCCGCCTTTTCCAGGTCCCAGGGGATTTCCCGGAAGAACGCCGACAAGGTGTAGATCGCCAGCGGCAGCGAGAAGGTCAGATACGGGATGATCAGCCCCGGCCAGGTGTCGAAGAGCCCGAGTTCACGCCACAGGTTGAACAGCGGGCTGACCAGAGATATCTGCGGGAACATCGCGATCAGAAGGGAGAGGCCGATCAGGACGTTCTTGCCCGGGAACCGAAGCCGGGCAACCGCGTAGGCGGCCATCGAGCCGAGGACCACCGCGAGCAGCGTCGCGATGAGGGCGATCCCGATGGAGTTGACCAACGCCCGGGTGAACAACGAGGTGTCGAAGATCCCACGGTAGTTCTCCAGCGTCCACCGCCGCGGGATGAAGTCCCCGTCGGAGATGGTGGACGGGTCCTTGAAGGACAGCGACACCAGCCACAGCAACGGAATCAGTGAGAGCAGAATGATCAGCGTGTTCGCGGCGGCCCAGCCGAGCATGCCGTTCCCCTGGCGCCGGCCGCGCCGCGCCGCCGGCGCGGTTCGCCCCGTCGGCGCCGCAATCGTGGTCATCAGCGGTTCACCTCCTGCCCGGGCGCGGCCGTGCCGAAGCCTTTGATGAAGATGAAGGCGATGAGCGCGACGACGAGGAAGATCAGAATGGACAGCGACGAGCCGACGCCCAGGTTCAGCGCGGTGAAGAGGTTGTCGTAGCCGAGGATCGACACCGAGCGGGTGTCATAGCTGCCCGCGGTCAGCACGTAGATGTTGTCGAAGACGCGGACGGCGTCGAGGGTCCGGAACAGCAGCGCCACCAGGATCGCCGGCTTCATCAGCGGCAGCATGACCCGGGTGAGCCGCTGCCATGCGGTGGCGCCGTCCGCCCGCGCCGCGCGCAGCAACTCGTCGGGTACCAGCGCCAGCCCGGCGAGCAGCAGCAGCGCCATGAACGGCGTCGTCTTCCACACCTCGGCGAGGATGATGACGGCGATCCCGCGGACCTGATCGGTGAGCGGAGCCGCGTTCCCGAAAAGCCCGGAGAGGTAGCCGGTGTCCGGCGTCCACGCGTACTTCCAGCCGAAGGCCGCGACCACCGTGACGATGCTGTACGGGATGAGGATCACCGTCCGGACCAGCGTCCGGCCCAACACTGCCCGGTGCATGACGAGCGCCAGGGCCATGCCGAGGACGAACTCGATCACTACCGAGATGACGACGATGATCGCAGTCACGGCGAGCGCCTGCCACCACAGCGACGAACTGAGCGCCGTTCCGTAGTTCGCCAGGCCCACGAACGTCGAGTCGTTCGGGAACCGCAGGTCGTATCGCTGCAGAGAGAGGTAAACGGCGTAGCCGACGGGATAGGCGGTGACGGTCAGCATCACGAGCACGGCCGGCGCGCACAGGGCCCAGCCGAGCCGGCGCTCCGCCCGGGCCCTGGCCGACAGCTTCTTCCTCGGCTGCCTCCCGTTCCGGGTGCCTGCCCCGGAGGCGGCCGGGCGGTCGGCGTCGGGCACGGCGGTGGTCACGGCACAAGTCCCTTCGAGTCAAGGGCGTCGCTGATCCGGCCGCGCAGGTCACCAAGCCGGCCCACGTCCACCAACGACGGCGGCGAGAGCGTGCTCGATATCTGCAGCGACACGCTCTGGTAGGCCGGGCTCTTCGGGCGCACGCTTGCATTCCGCAGCGCCTCGTAGATGTCCGCGGCGAACGGGTAGCCGCCATTTATGAACGCCGGGTCGGTGTACAGGCTCACCAGCGTCGGGGGCAGCCCGCCCTTGACCGCATTGCGGATCTGCTTGTCCCGGCCCCGCAGGCAGGTGACGGCGTCGGCGGAGGACTGCTGATGCTTGCTGTACGCGCTCACCGCGAGGTCGTACCCGCCGATCGTGACGTGGGACGGCTGCCCGGCCACCAGGCTCGGGTACTGCGCCCAGCCCAGGTTCGCCAGCAGTCCCGGGTTGTTCTCCTTGGCGGACGGATAGATGAACGGGTAGTTAAGCTGGAAGGCCGCGTGGCCGGTCTCGAAGGCGAGCCGGGCGTCGTCCTCGTGCTGGTTCGACCAGGACGGGTCCGCCGCGGGGGAGTGCGCCATCGAGGAGATCGCCTCGACGGCGCGCCGTGCCGGCTCGCCCAGTTCCACCCGCTTCCCGTCCAGGCTCAGGATCGACCCGCCGGCGGAGGAGACCAGGGTGTTGAACAGGACGGTGTAGCCCTCGTACTGGGCACCCGGCGTCTCGATGTAGTGCGGCTTGCCCGCCGCGGCGAGGGCGGCCGCCTGCGACAGCATCTCGTCCCAGGTCTTCGGCGGGTTCGGCACCAGGTCCTTGCGGTACCAGAGCAGCTGCGTGTTGGTGTTCAGCGGGGCGGCGTACAGCTGCCCCTTCCAGGTGCCGGTATCCACGGCCGCGGGCAGGGTGCCTCGGGTGATCTCCTCCCGGGCCGGGCCGGTGATCGGCCTGATCCAGCCGGCCTCGGCGAACTCGGCCGGCCAGGTCACGTCCAGCGCCATGATGTCCAGCGAGGTGTCCTTCGCCGCGAGCCTGCGAACCAGCTGCTGGCGCTGCCCGTCCGAGTCGTTCGGCAACAGGTTGATCTTTATCCGGTACCGGCCGCCGGACTCGGCCGAGCATTTCGCCGCGGCCTTGGTGAACGAGCCCGACTGCTCGTTGAAGACGTACCAGTTCACCGTGGCCGGACCCGCGGAACCGCCGCCCCCGCAGGCGACGAGCGTCGACAGGAGCAGGCCGGCCGCGAGTGCCGGTACGAGTGCCCGCCGGCGGCGCGCGGCTCTTCGGGCCGGTGCCGGGTCCGAGGCCGCCCCCGGAAATGTTGACGGACGGACCGTCCTTCTCCGGAAGGGACCCCGAGCACTCACTGCACCGCTCACCACCTCGCCTCACTTTCCCCAGCGAAAGAACGGGGAGCGACCGCGGACGCCGGCCGTTCAGCGACGAACGGCCGCTCTCCCGGGGCGATCGGCGACGGGGTTTACCCGCCGCCGGTATCGGCACCGCGATGTCCATGTTAGCGGATGTCTCGTGTGGCGGATATCGGTGCGGCGGACCCTTGTGGCTGTGCTCATCTGTTGGAAGAAACCCCCACGTGAGACATCCTCTGAGCGGCCCGGGCACGGCGTCGTCGGCGAACATGTGTGGGACCCCAACGCCTACGGCGAACTCAGAACCTGAAACGATCGGTCTATGAAGGATCCGCAATGGATTTACTTGGAGGGTTATGCAGAACTCTTCCATCAAGATCTATAGCAGCGCCTCGACCTGTGGCGATGCATGATCTAGATCATGCAGGATGGGAGTTCTGAATAAGCCTCTTGGTACTTCGAGTAGTGGACGCGCTGTTGTTCCTCGCGCAGGCGGTGGGCGTAGTAGGCGTCGAAGTCGCCGTTGGCGGCGATGGGCCGAGTCGGCGAGGAACGTCCCGAGCATCCGGACCGGTCCCCCCAGCCCGGCCGGGGTTGGAGA
>NZ_CAKJTM010000075.1:9868-10824 GCF_917627345.1 Protofrankia sp. CiP3
TCCGGGCAGGCCGAGCTGTCCTGCCTGGAAGGGCCTGGGCCTGCTGTCAGGCCCTCGGAAGGTAAGATTTCTATCTATGAGCGCAGCCGACGACCGGAGCCGGGCGCACGCCGTGGTCGATGACCTGTTGGGCCAGCCTGACCAGGCTGCCGACAGGGCCGTGGCGGTCCTGCACGCCCAAGCCGCGGCACTGGCGTGGGTGCGCGACACCACCGGGCTCTACCCGGCGCCGCCGAGCATCGCCGCAGCGTTGAACAGCGCGGCCGGGCGTCTGCGCACCGGGGCCGACGACCGCGACCCGGTGGCCGTGCTCGGCCGGGCAGCGATCGACGCACTTGCCGCACACCGGGCGGGCGCGGTCGCGTGAGCGGCTACGTTCTCGACGACCTCGCGTTGAGCGCGGGGCTTGCCGACACCGGCAGCGAGCACCAGCGTAGGGAGCTGTCGCGGCTGCTGCGTGGCGCGATCGACGGGGGCCCGACCCTGGACGTGCCGGCGCTGTGCCTGGCCCAGGCCACGGAAGCCCGCCCCGGCCTCGCCGGGCACCTCGCCGACATCATCGCGGTCGCGCCGGCCGGTGCGATCGACATCTGCGGGCTGACCCGCACCGGCCATCTCGACACCCTCCGCGAGCGGCACTCCCGCTTGGGATGGCCCGCCACCCACGCCGCGGCTCTCGCGCTCGCCACCGGCCTGCCGATCCTCACCGTCGACTCCGACCGTTACGGCGGCGTCGCCGTCGACGTGCTGCACCTGTGATTGTGACTGACGCCGATACCTTGCGGAACGGTCGCGCCTGAGCTGGGGAAATACGGCGTCTGACAGCTTGACCTGGCGGAAGCTGCCAGGGTTACTTGGCGGATCGGTCCACCTGTCAGCGCAAGCTGGCGAGCGGGAGCCGTCTGGACGCCAAGCATCGCAGGGTATCGCGAGAGACCAGGAAAAACCGTGGGAGG
>NZ_CAKJTM010000075.1:11198-23353 GCF_917627345.1 Protofrankia sp. CiP3
TCTCGTACAAGGTCCACCTCAGCGAGACCTGCGACGACGACGCCCCGCACCTGATCGTGCAGGCGGAGACACCCGTGGCGAGGACCACCGACCACGGCGAGCTCGGCGCGATCCGCGCCGAGCTCGCCCGGCGGGGCCTGCCGCCAGGCGAGCTGTACTGGACGAGGGGTACGTCACCGCGGAGGCCGTCGCCGCCGCGGACGACGACGGCACCGAGATCGTCGGGCCGCTGACCCGCGACTCGTCGGGGCAGGCCAAGGCCGGACGCGGGTTCGCCCGCGACGATTTCGCCATCGACTGGGACGCGAGGACGGCCACCTGCCCGGCCGGCCGGCGCAGCGCCGCCTGGCACCACCGCGGCCACATGGCCGGCGACGGTGCGGCGATCGAGTTCGCCGCGGCCGGCTGCCACGCCTGCCCGTTTCGTACCGACTGCACCAGGAGCGTCAGTGCCGGCCGTCAGCTCGTCATCCCCTCCCGACGGCTCTACGAGATCCAGCGCCGCAACCGCACCGACCAGAACGATCCGGAGTGGAGGCAGCGCTACAGCCATCGCGCGGGCGTGGAGGGTGCCCTGTCCGAGGCGGCCCGCGCCTACGGCGTGCGGCGATGCCGCTACCTCGGGCTGGGGAAGACCAGGGTCCAGCACCAGTTGGCCGCCTGCGGCATGAACGCCGCGCGCATCGCGGACTGGATCGAGCGTGACAGCCAGCCCGCCCCCGCGAGATCCCAGACCAGATTCGCAGCCCTGTGCGCGACAGCGACGCAGAGTTAGCCAACACCGAGCCATATCCGCCTGATTTTCGAACGTTAAATCGTCAACGCTGTTGACTAGCTATCCATCATCATGATCATCGCGGCGCGTTCGATCAAGATCCTTTCTTAAGTGAGAGTCAGCCACTGGTCCGGTTCTCCTGCAAAGTACGACAAAGCATCGAAGGTGGACCTGTGCTCGGTATGGACCGTACAAGCAGAAGAACAGGCTCACCGAGACCGCAGCCGCACTGTCAAGGCCAAGGGTGCCCACATCCCGCGGGCTGCTACGGGGGAAGGGGGCTGCAGGTGGGACGACTAGTACCTTCATTCCGCGTGAGCTAATGCCCCGTCTATGTCGGGATGACCGTCCGAGACAGGGCGCCGGAGGGTTGGAAAGCGCGGAAATCGGCCTCGCGTACCCTCCAGGCGGCATAGTGCCGGAGCATCGGCACGGACAAGGCCACCGATACCGAGCGACGGGCCGACCCGGTGGGCGCCGTCGCCCTCTCGACTGCGTGCGCTCCAACCGGTCGTCAGGGCAAGAAATGCTTGCGCCGCAAGGGTTTCCCGGCTGGCTGCGGTCAGCTGAACTCGTCAGATCGCGGACAGGCCGGTGGTACGGAGGCAGGGTTCAGGCGGCCGTAGCCACCTGTGGCCGCCCCCGGGACGGGGGGATCTGACCGGGAACGGCGAAGCCCAGGCTGCGTTGACGAGGGTAGAGCAGGCCCCGTTCGGCCCGCCATCCCCGCCGGTTTTCATGCTGGGTGGCCCAAGCGATGTAGGCGGCACGATCCACGGCATACTGCTCGGCCCGCCGCGCCAGCGTGCCCGCGGTCCCCACCTCGACCGCCACCGCATCCAGATCGCCAGCCCCACGGGTCCACCCCGCCCCCGAGGTATGGCAGGCCAGGCCATACGCGGCTAGCCGCCGCAAATGGGTACGCACCGTCACCGGGGTGAACCCGGAACGAGCAGCCAGCAGCCGTGTCGACACCGGGCATGCCGGGTCTAGGCGGGCGTAGAGCAACCCGGCAACCCCACCCAACCCCCGCCAAGTGAACACGTCATGCACCGCCACCGCGCTACCACCCGCCGGGGGCAGCTCTCCGGTTGCCGGGTCGACCAGCACATCGATGTCGACCGGGTCGGGCAGATCCGGCGGAATCCGCACCTGCAACCGCCGAGCGTGGGCCTGCCCGGCCCGGACCCCGTCGGGATCCTCCATTCCCACCAGGGTGAACCCCGCGACCTCGACGATCCGGATCCACCCGGCCTCCACCAGCCGGTGGACCGCCCGGTCCACCGTCGAGTCGGTCACCGTTGTCTGTTCGGCCAACTGACGGATACTCACAGTCGGGTCGAGCCGACCAGCCCGACCCGCGATCTCCAACAACGCGTCCAACGTCTGGCGGTTACCCTTCCCCGCCTGTCCCCCCCACAACTGCGGCCGGGCATCCATCGCCACCCGAATCTCCGCGATCTCCGCGGCGACCGCACAGACGTCCGCCGCCGGCGGCCGGGCGAAAAATCGGACCACAGCCTTGCGCCACACCGCATCCAATCGATGATCCTGATCCAGGCCACTACGGACCCGCTGGCCCCCTCCATGCTTCGCCGCCCGCTGCTGGACGTGCAGCCACTCCCCCGCAACATGCCCTGGATCATCAAAAGCAGCACGCAACTCCGCCCGCGACCAGCCGGCGTTCACCGCCCCCAACGCCACAGCCAACGCCACCTCGCTCCGCGAGCTATACATGCCCGTGACGTCGCCGCGTTCCAGCAACGCCTGCACCCGCGGCGACAACGCCCGCCGTACCGCCCGCACCGCCCGCCCCGACCCCGCCACCACTCCGGGATCCACCGTCAGCGGATGCACCCACCCCGGGGCCGGCGAGCCAGCCGCATCCAGCCCGACAGAGGAGCGCTTGCGATGCGCCCCAACGGGTTCCGGGCATAGCAGACCCACCTCGCCATCCGGACCAGCCGGACCGCAGGTAACACCGGCACCGTCGCCGGTCGACTCCCCTGCATCACAGGAGGTGTCAGAGACGCGCCACGTGGGAGGAATAACTTTCCCCGTGCGCGGGGCATGAGCTATCGTCGACTCCGAGCTGCAAGGCTGACCATGCGGTCAGGCGAAGTGCCCGTCGTTTGCACCGGCGGGCGAGTGTCAGAGGCGAGACCTGTCCGTGGCTGGTAACCGCGGATGGGTCTCGTCTTATGTCCGGGCTGGCTTGGTGTCCTCCCTTGTGCTGGTGATGTCGGGATAGGTACGCCGGCTGATGTACCAGCCGACAAAGCTTAGGCGCTGCGCTTGAGCCCGTCCTCCGACGGTCCGCAGACAAGCAACGGTGGCAGCAAGCCCTCCAACAGTTCGACTACATAGCGGTTGCGGGTAACACCGGCCGCACGCGCGGCCGCCTCCAACCGCTCCAGCAACTCGGCCGACATCCGTATCTTCGGCTCGCGTTCGCGAAGCACGCTCCGGCGGTTGTGGGTCGGAATTGCACTCATGTGAGATCCATACCGCATCGAGGCCAGGATGTGTGGGACATGGGTCCCCGTAGTGTGTGTCCGCGTGTTGAAACCGGTATCCGGGCGTGTCTGCGCCATCGTGCGAGCGTAGGCGGCTTCTTGGGGGACCGCACTGGTAGGCCCCGGTAATCGACTAGTCGGTATTCAGCCAGGACCCACGTGATCCATCACATTAAGTGATCTCAGGTGCGGCCAAGAGAGGCTGGGTCTGCGGGCTCGGGGCTTGCCCCGGCCGCGTTGCGCTCAGCGGCTTGGGTGAGGCGCCCCTCGGCAGCCTGCCCACTGACCGCCGGAAATCGGTTCGCTGGGTGCAGTACGAGGCGCCGGTGTTCGTACGGGTCCAGCCCGACGCGGAGGGCTGGGAGACTGGGGCAAGCCGTGGGAGGCTACGCCGCATTCATGATCGGCCGGGTCCTTCGCTGTCCGAGCTGACTGGGTGCTGGCGCGGGGTCGCTCGCGTCTCCCAACGGTTTTGTCCCGGTCTCCGTAGACGAACTGCTCCCCGACCCGCAAGCCGAAGTCCGCCAGCCGCACCTGGCGGGCATCGCGGGCGAACCCGGCCGCCCCGGGCCGGGCGAGGCCGTAGTCGACGCCGTGGATCGTGAACCGGTGCAGATGCTCGTCACTCCAGCCGAACGCGATCTGCAGCACCGTGTGCAGCTCGGCGACGCTCGTCTGGCCGGCGACGAGCAGACGCCGCCAGATCAGCGGACTGATCCCCGCCAGCACGACCCGCAGCTGGTACGCCTCCGGCACGGGCGGGGCCGGGGATGTTCGCGGTCATGGCCTGCCATCTTCCCGGCCCTTTAGAGCGCCCGAAGCGCGGTGAGGATCAGGATCGCCAGGCCGAGCGTGCTGGCGAACGCGGCGCCGCCGCGCAGCACCGCGGTGGCGGGGTGCGCGCCGGCGAGCCGGGTGAGGAACCCGGCAACTGTTGCACTGCCTTGGTGGGCGCAGCATGCCGAGACCGGGCGGGCCCGACGGTGGGACGCAGCACCGGTGATGGCGAGATTTCCCCGGCTGGCCATGACCAGCCGACCCGAATGCGCCACCTCACAGCCGGCGCACGGTCCCGGCTCGTGGACCACGGCCTCGCCCGGCTCAACGACCATCCGCAGCGTCGAGCCGTCCTGACCGCCAGGTCGCCCGCTCCCGATCTGCCGCAGCGACTTCGGCGCGGGTCTGCCCAGCCCGCGCATCCACGGGATCCGGCGGTGACCGCGGCCGCGGTCGCCCAGTCGGCAAGCACCACCGTGAACTGCGACTTCTCTATGCCAGCCTGGCACCAGGGCCCCGACCCACAGGGGCGGCGTGCGCTTGGCCCGCTCGCAGGTGCCAGACGACCTGGTCAGCGGCCGAGAGTCCCGTGGCCTCGCAGACGCGGTCGCGGTAGTCGACGGGGGTGCGACCGCGATGACCGCGGCGCCCTCTCCTAAGGTCCTCGTAGTCGCCGTTTTTGGCCTGTTCGGCTCCGGTGGGGGAACCTGAGCCGCCAGGCCTCGGCGGCCGGAAGTCCCCATCAGCGAATGCCGTATGTCCGCGCCTGCACGCCGGGGTGCGGGTCCACGATGCGCGTAGGACGCCGAGTTTCACGGGAGGGGGTGGAACGGGCTCCGCGCCGAAAGGCAGGACGATTTCCGTGAGTAGCCAGCCCTCCGGGGCCGTCGCGGAGGAACGCACCGCGGCCATGGCGAGGGAGTTCGATCGACTCATCCGACAGACCAGTAAATCTCCGGGGCAGATCGAGACCAGGGCCAGGGCAGCGGGAATCCTGGGGCTGTCCCAGGCGTCGATCAGCCGGTGCCGCGGCGTCGGAAACGGACGCCTTCCCCGCCGCGACGCGCTTGAGTTTCTTTTTGAGCTTGCCGGCGAGCACGAGCTTGGACGCCAGCGGGTCCGGACTCTCCTCGAACAGGCGCGGCAAGCCGGCCGTGCCGCAGCGGACGACGCGGGGGCCCTGCCCGACGACGATCAGTCGGCCCCGCCGATCAAGGCTCAGGTCGGGCCAATGCCATCGGCCAGCCATGACGATGAGGTGCCGCACCTGAAGCGGCGAGCACACGGTCGACGTTTCCTCGTCATCGCTCTGGCGGCGACGCTCGTCGTCGTGGCCGCCTTCGCGGCCATCGTCGCGACTGTGGCCAGGTCCGGTGGCACCCGGGCACCCGAGCCCGCTGGGAGCGGCCGGGTTGCCGGCGCAGCCGCGCCATGCAATCGCTACGTAGTGACCGCCAGGGATCTGTGGGTGCGTGATGAGTCCGGTACGCCCACGGACCAGCAGTTGCTGAACGGGCAGGAGGTCACGGTTCTCAACCGGCACAGCAGATCCGGTCCGCCGGACAACTGGCTCGTGACCACGAGCGACCGACTCACCGGTTGGGTTGACCGCGACTACCTGGCGCCACTGTGCACGCCTGCCAGCGTGGGGACGGTCAGCCGCGCCGCGCAACCGGCCACCCCGTGAGACATGACCCACCCGCATCGGCGATCTGGCCGAATACTGGGCCGACCACTGCCCGGGCGGCCAGCAGGCACCGACCCGGCCGGCGCCAGCCTCATCGGCCGCAATACCCGCGCGGGAGCGCCTGTCATCGAGCCTCCAATCGTGCCTGCGCTGCGGACCGCATTGCCGACAATCCGCGTTTCCGCAGGCAGGAGCGCCGCGGGACGCCGGAAATTTGCGGTTTTGCACGCGTCTGGCGCCGCTGCGCCGGCTACCCGACTCTTCTGCTGCTCCCGAGCGGACTCGGCGAGCTGAGTGGAAGGAGCTTCCAGAAGTGAAGACCATAAGCAGGTCTGGAGCCGCCCCCATCCGCGTCCTGACAGCAGCCCGCCGCGGCGGCTGGCGGCGCTTCGGTTGGCGGCAGGGGCTGGTTGTCCTGGCCGTGGGATTGGTGGTGAGCATCCTGGCTACCGGCCCGGCGGCGGCAGCGCCAGTCGGCAAACGCGTCGACAGCGACTACACCCTGCTGCGCTCGGCCCCGGCAAGCTGGGTCATCGGCACCGCCTATCGCGACTGGTCCGTCAGCGACGAGGGTGCCACGAAGGGCTACGCCTGGGCACGCATCGGCGGCGATCTCCACCACTGCATGTGGATCTCCGAAAAGGCCACGACCACCAGGAAAGGGCGGCTCGTGGCCGGCGCGTGCGGCGCTCCGCGCCGGTACACCGCCGACGAGTTCCGCAGGCTGTTCACCAACGGGATGATCGGCAGCAACAAGGACGGCAAGGACGGCGCACCTGTCCTGCTCAGGCCGAAGGGCGACTGCGTCGTCATTAACGGCAAGATCGACGGATGGGGCAACGTCAAGCCCTGGCAGACCACATCCGACCCCACTCGTCGACTTCCAGGCGCGCTGACAGTGGGCAAGGACGGCGCCTCGACCAGCCGCGGCGACCTGGTGAAATGGCGTTACGTCACGCGGGATGGAAAGTACGTCATGATCCACGCCAGCCGGTACGGCAAGACCGACGGCAAGGGCAAGCAGGGCTGGTTCTTCGTCCAGCGGTCCTGCCTGAGCATCTGACCCTTGTCCGCGTCCCGGTGACCTGGCTGGTCACCGGGACGCGCAGCAATGCTGCCGGCCAACGTGTCGGTCACCGACGAGCGCTTCGCCCCCGACCGAGGCCTGACCACGAACGCCGACGGGCCCAGCGGCCTGCTCAGCGCCAGCCGGGTCGGGAGAAGGGCTGGCTCTCCGCCAGCTGTTTCGAGAGACCGGGACAAACCGTGGGAGGCTACGCCGGACCCATGATCAATCCAGTGGCTTGTCGACCCAGATCGTCATGATTGCTGGCAACTGATCGGTGATGATCGATGCCACCTCCCACGGTTTGTCCCGGTCTCCATCTACGCCACTCCGCGCTCCAGCACCTCGCCCAAGCCGGGCGTACCGCACCCGAGCTGCAAGCCAAGTCGCGCCACCAGCACCTGGCCAGCCTCGGACACTACGTCCGCCTCGGCGAAGAAACCTCCGCCCGCGTTACCGTCGAACACGACCCGGCCACCCGCCGCCGCACCCGGTGACCGAACAACCACCGGGTTTGGGGCTGGTGACACGTCCGTTAACGGCACCCCGAGTAGGGGAACGGGCCGGTAGGAAGATCGGACGATCACGGGGGAGCGGTCCGGACAATCACCGTTCCCGTTCGGGGACGACCATGGTTCGCCGGCCGCGAGCCGGACGGCTCACGGCTCGGCTCGGTGTCGTCGGAACCGGCTCCCGAGCCGCTGTCCGTGCCCTGCACTGAAGAGCGGCGACGCCGGCGCCGGCCGGGCCTCGTACCACCGCGGAAGCGAACGCTCCCACGTAGATCATCCACGGGAGCAAGATATGTATCCGTAGTGATGACGGCCGCGATGCCTATGCGGCCGTGGGCGTGATCGGTTGGCCGGGGCTCAGTACGAGGGTGTGGACCTTGCGCCTGCGGTACACGTCGATGAAGTCGCCGCTCTCGCTGAGCTTGCGCGTGACGGTGGTGACGATGCCTTCCTTGCGCAACTGCTCCAAGCCCTGCCGCCGGGTACTTTCGGCCAACCCGAAGCGGGTAAGGGCGCGTTCAGGGGAGAACCAGACAGGGTCGCCGTCCTTGCCTTGCTGTTCGCAGCGCAGGACCAGCAGCATCGCCAGCCCCGGGCCGGTGAGTCGGCTGATCAGGCCGCTGGTCCATAGCGTGGAGGGAACCCGGAAGTAGCGGTGCTCCGCGAGTTGTTCGGCGCTCAGCCCCTTCATTTTGTTGAGCCGGCTGTAGGTCTCCGACGGCGACATGTAGGGCTTGCCGGTCCCGAGCTCGATGAGCGGGGTCACCGCACTGGCGTGCCCGCCCCGGTCATGGATGCTGACCATGCGCCGGTTCTGCAAGTCGCGCATGGCTTCTTGGACGCGACGCGCGCCGTGGCCTTCGGGGTCGTCCAGGCCGAGGAGCCCCGCCCAGGCGCGGGCCGGCCGGATCGCTGCGTAGGGCGGGGCCGCGCAGACCCACAGCAGCGACAGGTAGATCTTGAGCCGGAGTTGCCCGCCGCGGCCGCCGCCGCCGGTGCTGCTCGCGCTCAGCAGGTGTGCCAAGGGCGGTTTCACGCCCTCGCGATCGTCGGCCACGAAGTAGTTGCGCACCGGTGCGCCGGCCTCTCGGCGTTTGCTGCCGAGCCTGCGCGCGAACTCCTCGGCGGCGCCCGCGGCGGTGCCCCCGAGCGCGGGTTCGGCAATTCGTGGCGCTTGCGCCACGGCCGCATCCTTACCGGTGCTCATGAGTCATCCTAGGTACTAAGAGGTCATTCATAGTTCGAGTCTCTGGCGTATGTTTTACCAGTGCGCAAGAGTAGGTCCTACCTATGATGCGCTACCGTTGTAACCGATACGCAAGCGTATCTCCTACTGCTAGATCATTTCGGTGATCGTCAATGACCGTCTGAAATGATCTGCAGATCCTCTTGTAGCCGTCTGACCTGCGTGTACCGTTGGCCCAGAGTTCCGAAAGCGCGCTGGGAGCCAGTCGAGGTGGTACTCCTCGTTGGCCCCCCGGACCGCGGTCCGGATCGTGCGGAGGAGTTCAGCAGCAGGGCCCGCAGCCGGCAAGCCAGCCGGAGGGGGCCCTGCTCTACGTTCCGGTCAATGCCGACGCGAGGCCTGGCCGCCCTGGAATGACGCCGCCGGTTCGTTGTGGCGTTGGTGAGGACGGTTCCGCCGGTCACGTCGGCACTGATCCACCGCGACCAGGATGCTCTCGTATTTGACTGTGGCCGGGCTTGAGCAGGCGCGGGTGGTGGTGTCCGCGGGAACGTCGTTCTCCTTTACAGCACCCCGACCGCAGCCAGCACCGCCACGGCCAGGGCGAGCGTGCCCCCGAACGCGGTACCGCCCCGCAGCACCGCGCTGGCCGGATCCATACCGGCGTGCCGGGCGAGCAGACCGGTCACGATCGCGACGACGAGCGCACTCATGGAAGCCAACGCCACCACGAGCAGCTTGAACGTCACGGGGTTGACGTACACGACGAAGCTCCGTGCCCGTGCCCCACACACCCGGCGTGATGAGGCACTGGTCTCGAGCAGCATCCGTCGTCGAGGGCCTTCCAAGAGATCCCCGGACAGCACCAACTCATCCGAGGGGGAGACCGCTACTCGAAGATCCGCTCGACGACGGCGGCGGTCTCGGCGGTACCGGCGCGCTCTGGCGGACTCAGATATCGCACCTGTCCGAATGCCCTCCGATTGGTGCGGCTTGGATGTCAGCTGAAGCGGCGGAAGCCGCCTTCGGTGTTGATGATCTGGCCGGTGATCCAGGCGGCTTCGTCGGTGGCCAGCCAAGCGATCAGGCGGGCGGGGTCGTCGGGTGTTCCCCAGCGTTCTTGAGGGAAGTGTCGGCGGACGGTGTCATGGTCCGCGGGGGTGGTGTAGCCGGTGTCGACCGGGCCGGGTTGACGGTGTTGAGGGTGATCGGCCGGTCGGCGAGGTAGTCGGCGAGGGTGCGGGTGATCGAGGCGAGCGCTCCTTTGCTAGTGGCGTAGGCGATCTCGCTGGTCATCGGACCGAGGTCCTGCCCGGAGGTCATGAAGATGATCCGGCCACCGGGGCGGCCGTCGTGCTGGGCGGCGAATGCCTGGGCCAGCAGAATGACCGAGCGGGTGTTAACGGCCCAGTGCGCGTCGAGCATGGCGGCGTCCAGGGTGCCGAGCGGGCCGTCGCCGCCGCTGCGGGCGTGGTTGCAGATGAGGATGTCCAGGTGCCCGAACTCGTCCGTGGCCGCGTTGATGAGCTGCCCAGGGGCGGCGGCCTCGGCGAGGTCGAGTTCCGTGTCGTGAACGCGGGCACCGTCGGCGGCCAGCGCGCTGGTCACGCCGGCGATGACGGCTGGGATGCCGATGGGGTCGGCGCCCCAGGGTTGGGCGTGGTCGTGCGGGGTGTAGCGGTGCAGGAACAAGCTGGCGCCCAGAGCGGCCAGCCGCCGGGCGATGGCGTATCCGATGCCGGCGCAGCGGCTCACGCCTGTAACCAGCGCAACCCGGTCGCGCAGCGGGAGCGAGTCCCGCCGCAGATCGGCGGGGAAGGAGTTGTGTGGAGTCATGGCTCCCCGTTCCGACGTCGTTGGCATGTGTCAGGGCACGTGCTGGCCGTGGGGCCTTCGGCGGCTGACCTCGGCGGCATAGACGGTCCAGTCGCCGCTGGCGGCGCGTTGCCAGGCTGCGGCGACGCTGATGTGGATGCCGAGCATGCGGGCGAGCACGGCGGCGGGCAGGTCGGTAGCGAGTTGGAACAGCGCGGCGGAGCGGGCCTGGCCGGAGTAGATGCCGAGCTGGCGGAGTCGTTCGGCGAGTTGGAAGGCGCTGATCGGCCGTCCGGGCTGCCCGCCGGGAAACAGCCACGGCGAGCTGCCCTGGTCGCCGAGGGCGGCGTGACCCCGACGGGTCGCGACGAGCTGCTGGACGAGGCCTGCGAGCGGCTCGGGCAGGACGACAGGTTCGTGGCCCAGCCGCAGGCGCACCGTGTCGTCGCTGGCCTGGACGTGGGCGAGGGTGAGGCGGCTGAGGGCGGCGGGCCATTGGGCGTAGAGCAGGACGAGCAGGCCGGCGACGCGGTCGTCGGGTGGGACGGTGTCGTCGTGCAGCAGCCAGCGGGCCTGCTCCCAGCGGCGCTCTGTGTCCAGGACCCTGGACGGTCCTGTCCATCGGTTCGCGGCGAGTTCGAGGGAGGTGAGTCTGTGTCTGCTCGCCCAGCGGACGAAGTGCCCGACCTCGTGGCGGTGGGATGCCTGGCCGCTTGCCAGCCACGCTTCCAGGTCGCCTTGTTGGGCTGTCGCGAGCGTGAGGCCGCGCGCGGTCAGTCCGTCAAGCAGCCCCAGGGCCGCGCGGACGTGCTGCTGAACGGTGGTCGCCTGCTCGTGGGTGGTGGTCGTGCCTGTGGTTCGGCCGCGCAGCCGCCGCAGCAGGTGCCAGACGGCGTAGCGGCGCAGGAGATGTTGTTCGTCGGGATCGGCGCGGTCGGCGATGGTCCGGACGATCCAGCGCTCGAGTCGGACCATGTGCTCGTCACGGGCGGGCAGCGCCGCGGTGGCGACCAGCACGGCGCGCAAATGCTCGACCGGCTTCCCGGCGGGCAGCGCGTCGAGAGCCTCGTGGCTGAGCGGCCGGACGCCGGCGGCGAGCTCCCGCAGGACCGCGACGGCGGCGCTGGCGCCGACCCAGTGGGCCACGGTGGCGGGTCGTTCGTAGTTCGCCAGGTTGTCGTAGAGGACCTGCAGCTCGGGCCGGATCGCACCGAGGTCGTCAGTGAGCAACTCGTACAGCCGCCGGCGCATGGCGCAGCGTGCGCAGGGCCGGCCGGGACGGATCCGAGCCGGGTCACCGCAGGTCGGGCACGAACGCCAGAACTGCGGGTCGGGGCGGACGCAGGTGCCACACAGTGGCTCGGTCAGGCTGCCACCGCGGACCGGGCGCACCTGCCGGCAGCTCGCGCAGGTCGCCCACCGCTGCCCGCAGGCTTTGCACCACGGCCGGCCGGTAGTCATCGAGATCTCGCAGGGCACGACCCGTCCGCAGATCGAGCAGGGCAGCATCGGGATCGGCCGGCAGTTCTGGCACAGCGGCCCGTCGGGAGTGCGGACGCTGACCGGGCGTCGGCGCTGGCAGCGGGTGCAGGTCTCCTGGTTGGCGGGCTCGCTGATCAGACAGTGCGGACACAGCGGTTGGCCGTGCGCGTCGCGGGCAGCGGCCTCGCGAACAGCGCCGCACCGCCCGCAGGGCTGGGCCCGGGACTTCGCCACGCAGTTGCGGCACAGCCACAGCCCGCCGATGCGTCGGTGCAGGTGGATGGTCCGGCCGCAGCGCGGGCAGGCAGGGTGGATGATTTTCTGCGCGCCAGCGTCGCA
>NZ_CAKJTM010000075.1:23720-26276 GCF_917627345.1 Protofrankia sp. CiP3
GAGCTCATCGATCAGCCGCAGCACGCCGGGGATCGGGGCGCGGGCCCCGTCGCCGGTCAGCAGGCCGGGTGTTTCCTCGAGAATCCAGGCAAGGTTCCGCAGTTTCGTGGGTCTGGCAAACATCCGTCGGGCCGCCGCGGCAATCGTGTCGGGCGCCAGCGACGGATCCACCGCGACGATGACCTCCGCGAGAACCGTGACAGGATCCCGGTCGTCTTCGTCGGGGCAGTGGGCGCAGCGGGGCTGCCCGTGGCGATCGAGGGTGGCGACGTTGCGTTCCTGGCCGCAGGAGGCGCACGGCTTCGGGCGGGGGCCGCAGACCGCGCAGTACCAGTCCTGGCCGCGGCGCTGCAGGGTGCGCAGCTGTTTGCCGCACTCGGCGCAGACCGGCGGCGAGATGCTCACCGCGCCCGCGTTGCGCAGGGCGATGAGCAGGTCCGCGACGACGCGTGGGGCCGGGGACCGTCCGTCGGCCAGCACCGCCGGCCGGTCCAGCAGGGCCTGGGCCAGACGGCGCCGTTTGACTCGTCCTCCCGCAACGGTGATCGCCGCGGCTTCGATGGCCGGCCGGTCCAGGGCGGACTCGGCCATCGCGACGAGGTCGACGACGACGTTGATCGGGTCCGCGAGCACCTCAGGCGCCAGGGCGTCGACCATCGCTCAGCTGTCAGCTTGAGTAATGCGGGCCCGTTTGGGGCGCAGCGCGCCGACGCCCGTTTCGGCGCCGCCGGCGGCGCGGGTCTTGCGGGCCGGTGTGGCGACGGCGACCGGTTCGATCAGGTCCTCCATCGTGCAGTCGAGGATGTCCAGCAACGCCATCAGCACCTTCAGGCTCAACCGCTCGGGTCGTTCCACCACCAGCCGGTAGACCTGGCTGGCCGACAGGTCGATCCCGCGTTCGGCCAGCGGAGCGGACAGGTCCGTGGTCTGGAACATGCCGCGGGCGGCCATCACCTGCCGCAGGTTCCATCGGTAGTCCAGACGGCGTGCCATTCACGACTCCTTCCGCTGCTGCCCCGGCGGCCCGAACGCAGGGGTCAGGGCCTTGCGCAGCGCGGTGTTCATGAAGTCCCCCGAGACGTGGGTGTAGATCGCGGTCGAGGTGTCACAGCGGTGCCCGACCGCCTCCTGGATGAACCGGCGGTCGACCCCGTCCTCGGTCAGGTGTGTCACCCACGAATGCCGCAGGCTGTGTGGCGTCAGTGCTTTCGGCAGCCCCAACGCGTCCCGGTAGGCGACGAACCTGGCGTTGATCTCCGCTGGTTTCACCCGGCCGGACCGTTCCGTCACCCACAACGCCGGATGATCCACGCAGCCGAACCGTGGACGGATGCTCTCCACGTAGTCGGCGACCGCCTCCACCGCCCAGCCCATCACCGACGGCACGTTGCGCCGCCGCGGTGGCTGCCCCCGCACCGCCTTGCCGTACCGGACGTGCAGCATCCCATACCGGCCGAACTCCGGCGCCGCCGGGTTACGCCCCCAATCCGCCACGTCCAGCTTCGCCGTCTCCGTGCGACGCAACCCCCACGCGTAGATCACCTTGAACAGGGTCGCGTCCCGGTATGCTGCCAACGCCCCCTTGCGCTTCGCCGCGACCGCCCGCTCGACCTGGTCGTCGGCGTAGTCGAGGAACCGCTGCAACTCCTCGCGGGTGAATGGCCTGGCCTCCGGGCTTCCCTCGTAGTCGTTGAGGTGCGCGATGCTGTTCCACTCGTGCACGACCGCGACCGGGTAGGTGCCGAACGCGTCGTCACAGGCCTTCACCCAGCCGTACCGCGCGTCGGTCAGGTACTCGCTGAACAGGCGCAGGTCCGTCTGGTAGCCACGGATCGTGGACGGGGCCAGATGCTTCTCCGCAGTCAGCGACAGCGTCCACTCCTCGACATGCGCCGGCCCCCAGTTCCACGGGTACTCGTTGCAGAACGCGAGGAACCGGCGAACCAGCCGCTCCCGCGGCACGATCGTGTCCTCCTGCAGCCCACGAGCGGTCTGCTGCGACCGCCAGCCCCGCAGCATCGCCTCGACCATGGCGTCCTCCGGCCGCAGCTGCACCACGCCCGACACCAGCTGAAGGTGCGCCGCACCCGCCAGCTCCCCCCGTCCCACCCAGCCCTCCCGCCCTGCCGATCACAACCGTCAGGCGGCAGGATCTCGCATCTAACGGGCGCGCCATGCACCGGGTGCAGGTCAGACGGCCTCCGGAGCTGGCAGTGCTACGGCATTCCGTACCCGCCGTCAGCAGGCGACCTGCGGATTCTCGCCCGTCTGATGCAATTCCCGAGTAATGGTGACGTCGGATATTGGAACTGTCCGAATGCCCTCCCGAGGCGCCCGATTCCGCCCAGGATGCCCCATCCCTTTCCTCGATGCGCTTTGAAAAGTGCCCACCAGCTACCGGGACCGTCTGATGGGTGAATCATGCATCAGAAAGAAGATCGCGAGAGAGCACCCTGGTCAGGCGGCATCCCTGGCCGGTCGTCCCGCACCATTCCGCACGCCGGCTGACCTGCCCACCTGCGGTTTCTCGCCCGCCTGGCGCAATTCCCGAGGGTT
>NZ_CAKJTM010000076.1:0-19659 GCF_917627345.1 Protofrankia sp. CiP3
TATGTTCTTCACCGAGAGCTGGGTCCGGAGTCAAAGTATCTGCCAAGGGAAACTGCGAGTCGATGGTGAATTTCCGATTGGCGGCTGCTGGACCCGGGGAGCGGATGTTTGCGACGACAGAGGCGAGCGCGGTACCGCTCCAAAGCCGCTGGGGTAGGAGTTGGAGAAGCGCGATTGGCTGTGCCGCACCCCAGTCGAGGATCATTTTCCAGGCTGTGCCGCGGTGCCAGCTGCTTCCCACGCAATCGCTCACTACAATGACAAGTCGCTCGCCGCGTGGATGGATAAGCTCCCATGGGTTGCGCCGTACGCCGGATGCCTGTCCCTGCTGGCTTCGTGGTCGCAAGCCGAGTCTGGGTTCTTGATCGTCTCCGTTGAAAGACCATTGGCGCACGTCTCTGAACGCACCTTGGCGTTCCAAGAGGAGACGGAACTCGTCAATGAGTTCCCTCCAGATAGCTGTCGACGGGCTGTCGTCGACGACGAGAGCAACATCAAGCCAGCGTGTCGTGGCTGGTTGGGATACTGCTTGCCATATGCCTTGCTCCGCTATCCGCTCTGCTGTCGCCTCTTCGTCGAAGGTCACTTCGGTCCGAGAAGGGACTCTTCTCTGAAATGCGCGTAACGCGCGGCCGAGCGTGAGGGTGTCAGGGAGAGCGGGTGGCACCGGTACCCGTATTAGTAGCCCTGATTCGTCGCCTGGAGAAAACATTTGCTCAGTATTCGGAAGCAGGTAAATGTGACCGTGAGAGTCCTCGCCGGATGGATCGGTGGGAGCGTGTAAGGGGCCCCGCTCCGCTGGCGGATTTTCCGCGTTTGCGAGCGAAGCTGCTATGTTGGTTGCCGACCCGGGGGTGTCTTTGAGATCCGCAGCACTTGCGTTGGTCGACATTTCATGTAGTGAGCCAGGCTCGGGTATCCGGTCAGGCCGGACCATTTTGGTGGCGAGCCACAGAGCGTCGGCAAGTTCAAGCGGTTCAATATCCAAACCGGAGGTGTGCAGCTCCTTGAATAAATCTTCGATCATCAGGAATCGCCAAGATAGTTACGACGAGCCATGCTGGTCCATCGATTCGCGGGAGCAGCTGCGCACATCATGGTGCTGACAGCTTCCTGCCCAGATTGGGGGGCACACTGCTGGGATCATCATACAGCAGGACTATTCCCTGGCCAGGCTGTCGCACATGCGGCCTTTCTGCAATCCTCCTACGTAGATCTTGTACCTTCTTCGGAAGTTGGGAAATGGGGGTGTTCGCTAGGATGCAATCTACGATCTGCCGAAATTCGTCGCCGTGGGCGCTGCTTGTCCGGCTCCATAGGGCAATCGGAACACCAGCATAGATCCCTTCGATGATTGACCTACCGTCATTGGTAGTAGAATCGAGGGCGAATCCGATACGAACACTCCCAGGCGTTTCTTGATTTAACCAGCGGTAGTAGAGCTTGACATCCTCTAACGGTTCTTCGAACCACTCCGAGATGTGACAGTTGACGTTGTTATCACACATGGCTAGATGATCCCACTTGAGTCGCCAGGTATCATGGCAGACTGACATCTGGGCTCGACGGAGCAGACGTGTTACGACAGCGTACTGCGCTCCGATTGGACCGTCCATATCTTGGCCAGAAAATCCAAGACGCCACTCGTCAATATCTAACGAAAGGAGATCGTCTGGGAGAAATACCTCGATTACTAACTGGCTGATATTGGTGCTGTGGTTGTTTTCGACAGAACGGACAGCGCAATCGAAGAGCTTTGGGAGATCCTCGCGGCTAACTGGGTCATCGTGATCGAAGAGTGGCTTGTCGTCGTAGCCAGATCGCCGCAGCCACGCACGGACCGTGTAATGGCCCCCACCTGCTTCCTCCACTAGGATTGGTAGGTAAGGAACAGTATTCCGACGCGGTGTCTGGCTGGGAGCCTCCTCGGGCGAATCGATTCGCGTGGTCACACTGTCCAGCCAGGAGTTCAGGGCGGATTTTTCAGGCTGATCATCAGATCGCTGTGCGAGCTGCCGGACATAATCGAAGAGAACGGGTTTGCCGGGTTGGTTTGGCGGAATAAAGGCAAGATGGCGGAGGATGTCGTAGGGTTTCTTGATCGCCGCCGGTAGTTGTATTCGTAAACCAGGAAGATCATCCATGATTTCTAGGGCGGTGGCCGTTGGCAGCCGTGTTTGGACGATAATCTGTCCAAGATTGTCGAACTGGGTCGGTGAGACGACGGGATCCCCAGCTGCCTTTTTGATTATCTCCATTATTTCTGCAGTCTGAATATAGTCAGGATATAGCTGGTTTACTTGCGAAAGCAAGTTCTCTAGGCCATACAGAATTTTGCTATAGCGTTGCAGTAGACTCGGCCACTCCAAGGTGGGATCGATCCCAGGGGCACTGGTCCGCCGCGTGAGATCGATGATTTTTCTTCTGTCTTCCTGATAAGGAAATATCTCGTCGAGCTGTTGCGCGGTTTCCAGGCGAGGATGTTGGTTCAGAATAAATACTGGGGGGAGGAGGAACGGAAGTACCCGGAGCGTTGTCGGTTGGGCGCCGTCCTGGCAAGGTATGGTCATCCGTCTGAACCGTCAATCGGTCGCAGGATGCCGTCGCGGAGACGGTCCGGCAATTCACCGGACATGCGCAGGTATATAGCGTTCAATAACTGGTCGGTTGCGATGGTCCGCTGGTTTTTCTGGCGTAGGAAATACTCGACGAGGCGTTCGCTTGCCGCCGTCGATTCCGGGCCGAGTTGGGCGCTGATGATCCGCTGTAGTGCGGGAAGATCGGGTTCGGCTAGGTTTATCTGGATACAGCGCCGCCGGAACGCCGGCGGAAATTCACGTTCGCCATTGCTGGTCAACACGATAATCGGGAAGGCGCTGCACTGAACCCGACCAGCTGTGACGAACGCTGCACCGTCTGGATCGTCGGTCCGTACCTCGACCTCTCGCTGTGCAGCGGGTAGGCGGGCGAGTTCGGGAATCTCGAACTCGCCGTCTTCGAGGATGTTCAACAGATCGTTCGGGAAATCGATGTCGCTTTTATCGATTTCGTCGATCAGTAATACCCGCGGATGCTTATATGGCAACAGAGCCGTGCCGAGCGGGCCGAGTTGCAGGAATCGTCCTATCTCTGGTAGACGGCTCGTTCCTGACCCGATGTCATCGGTTGAGGGCTGGGAGTCCGGCCCTCTTCTATCGGCACGACTGTCGCCGAACATCCCTACCTGTCTCCCTGCTTCGTGTAGCCGGCCGATAGCGTCATACCGATATAGTCCGTCACGTAGGGTAGACCGACTCGTAATCGGCCAACGCAAGATCCTGCCCAGCTGCAGTTCGAAGGCGAGCGAGTACGCCAACGACGACTTGCCGCTACCAGGCTTGCCTGAGACGAGTAGCGGCCGGCGTAGCAGCATCGCCGCGTTGATCAGTTCGATCTCTTTGGCGATCAGGGTACCTCCGCGCATGCCACGCGGTCCGAGCCGACGCTCCAACCCGGGGTCGGGTGGCCGAGGCAGGCTCCAGGCTGGATCGAACCGCGTGCCAGGGCCGAACCTGCGCCATGGGGGAGGCCCGGGCATTGACTCGATCGCCAGATGGGGCTGACCGTCATCGCGGAATATGAGCCAGTCGGCACGAGCCTCCGGGCCAGATTGTCCCAACGGTTCCTCGGTCGGAGACGTCATGCGTTGGACTCCGGTAAAGTGCCTTCGTTCAGGTCAGCTAGGACGCGTTCGGCGACCGCACGGAATTCCGCCATCGGGTTGGTCCCACCCTCGAAGTAGTCCAGGATCGCTAGAAGATCCCGTAGTCCGTGAGTGCGATCAAGACATACGCGCAGCAGCCCGGGCAGGTACACATCGGTCCGTGCGTTGTACGGGACGGCCTGGACGAGTGCGTCAGGCAGCTGGCTGACCACTTCGTCGCGGTTCTGGGGGGAAGACATCACCGCCAGGCGCGCGAGAACAGTCGCCAGCTCGCGGATCTGTGCGGATGATGGCCGCTTCCTGTTACCGGTTTCCGGCTTTAGCCGGCTGGGCTGTCTATCGTTTGGCCGTGCTGCGACCGCCTCACTGGGAAAGTGCGGTGCGGGAAAAGCTGGTGGACGCGTTGGCTTTGCCCGCCGCCCCTGTGCGGCCGTCAGGAGCCGCTCCCGAGCCACTGCTTCATCCACTCCGAAGAGATCAACGTAGACGATCTGCTCAAGTAGGCCGGGGGGAGCGACGTCCTCAATCCGAAAAGTCAGCAGCGCCGGCTCGGTGTTCCTCCTGCCTATAGCCTGCTGCCATGGTACGGCCTCATAGCTGGACTTGAGGTACGCAGCAGACAAGATTGCCAAAACCTTGTCTGTAAGCTGCAGCGCACTGTGGATCTTTTCGACGAAACCTGAGCCAGGGGTGGCATCCCAGGCCTGCACATGGGACAGGTAGCCGGCTGCCTCCAACTGCCACGCTATCCATTCGGCCCACTGTTTGTCGGCCTTGGTATAGGAGATGAAGAAGTCGATCTTCTTGACCGCAGGCGCCGATTCATCCGGCGATGGTTCGGGGTGACTCATCGAGTCGCTCACGCTCCGAACTCATCCGTGGACGCTGCGTGTTCCAATGGCTTTCGCCTCCGATGGATCTATTGGACCGCTCGTTCGTCGTTACCATAACGCCTTACTCGGCGCCGGAGTGTACCGGGCGGAACTTGGACCTATGGCATTAACATGATCGGGCCGGTGGTTGCGTGGCGACGCGATCCGACGGTGTGGCTGAGGCGGAGCTGGAACACATCACCCGCGAGCGGTCAGTCCTTGGCCTGACAATGAGCCTTTCCCGGCAACCTTTCGTTGCATTCCGTAGCGACAACGCTGTGTTGGCGTGTTGGGTGTCAGGCGGTCCTGCGGTACTCGGTGTGGAGGATGACGAGGGCGGCTTTTGCGACAATTCCGATCTTCCAGGGATCGATGGTGATGGTGTGGAGCAGCCGGAAGGTGACCTTGAGCAGGGCGTTCGCGCGTTCGCCGACGGCGCGTAGCGCGTTGTGGATCCGGTTGTGCGCCTTCTGGTCGTCGGTGAGGGTGCCGCCGGCGGGCTTCTTGTACGCGGTCGCGAGCGGCCCGGCCGGGCTGCCCAGCCCTTCGTAGCCGAGGTCGAGCAGTACCTCGTGCCGGTTGGCGGTCCACTCCTGGAGGATCGCCAGTGCGCCGGAGGCTTTCAGGGCGGTCGAGTCGTGTTCGCGGCCGGGCCGCACGTCGGAGACCCACAGGGGCCAGTCGTCGTCGGGGGCGGAGAGAATCTGGATGTTCCCGCCGTGGTTGGAGATCTTCCCGGACCACCACAGGTCCACGCCTGCGGTCGGGCCGGGTGTGCGTAGCCGGTCGGTCTCGATGACCGGGCCGTCGATGATGAGGTGGTCGTAGCCGGCGATCCTGGCGCGCATCAGCGCTGCGCGCAGGTCAGGGGCTTGCCAGGCGAGCACGGCGATGCCCTCGTGGAGGTAGCGGTAGCCCACGGACCGGGACACTCCATGATCCCGGAAGAGCTGTTTGGCCCTGACACCGTCACAGAACCAGCGCAAGACCATGACGGCCTGTTCCAGCGGGGTCAGGGTACGGGTGCCCGTGCGAGTGCCGCGGCGTTGACGCTTCGCGATGAGAAGACTCGCCAGGCGGAAGACAGTGTGATCGCTGAAGGGCAGTTCGGCGGTGTATGTGAAACTCATCGAGGCGCGGGGTTCCCTTGGGGTTGGTCTTTGATCGGAGCAACCTTCCTACCGGAGCCCCGTGCTCTCGTCGTCACAACCCCCAAGGCGCTCACATCCCGTAACAGTCACCAAGCGTCACGAGTCGTTGCTGGGAATGGCTCACTCGCGATCCTCGATACAGCTGCTAAACAGACGGGCTCGGCTCCTGCTGCCGGCCGTCGTCCGGAGTGACCGGCGAGGCGGGGATGGGTACCGCGGGCGTGCGGGCCCGCGGTGGGCGGGTGAGCACCGCGCCGACGACGATCAGAAGGCCGCCGATCAGGACATCCGGGCTGAGCGGCTCCGACAGCGCCGCGGTACCGAGAAGCGTGGACCACAGCGGGATCAGGTAGGTGACCGTGGAGGCGACTGTCGCGCCGGCCGCACGGATCACGCTGAGGTTCAACACGTACGCCACGCCCGTCCCGAACGTTCCGAGCAGTAGGAGAGCGATCCCGGCCCCAGGGCCGGGCCAGCTCGGCAGGCCGCTGACAGGCGGGCCGACGGCCAGCAGTTCCATGGTCGCACAGGCGATCTGTACGGCTGACAGCACGATCGCGGGCTCCCCGCCTCCGGAGAAGAAGCGCCGGGTGTAGGCGAAACCGGCCCCGTAGCAGGCGGCCGCTCCGAGGCATGCCAGGCTTCCGGGGACCGTGCCACCGTGCACCCCATGCCAGACGCCGAGTAGGACGAGAACGCCGACGAACCCCACCAACAGCCCGAGAAGCCGTCGCGGCTCAGGGCGCTCCCCAGACACCAACACCAGAACGAAGACGAGCGTCGTCAGCGGCGTCGTCGCGTTGAAAACGCCGGCGAGCAGCGAACTCACCTGTGTTTCACCCCACGCGAACAGCGCGAACGGCATGGCGTTGAGCAGGGCCGCGACCACCGCCGCGTGGCCCCAGGTCGCGCGGGAGCGGGGAAACCGCAGTCTCTTCGCCAGGCACACGGCACTGAGCGCCAGAGCGCCGAACACACATCGCCACAGCGCCACCCACATCGGGGGGACGCCTTCGTTGACCGCAATTTTGATCAGTGCGAAGCTCGACCCCCAGATCGCGGACAGCAGGATGAAGCTTGGTAGCCATCCGATCTGGATGTGCCGCTCGGTCACCTCGGTCATCGTCCAGCCTTCACACGTCGGGGCACCGTGCCCGGCCATCGTGCGCGATACTGCCATTGATCGTCGCTGGCGCGGCCTGCGCTACATGGGGTGAGTGACGGTTGCTACCCACCGTGGCCGGCGCCGGAAGTCGTTTGCCAGGCGGAAAGAATCTCGCCCGGACCCCAGACGAGATCCACGCGGGCAAGGTCGAGAGCTGGGTCGGTGCCGGACAGGGACACGATGGCGAATCCCGTGTCGCCGACGGTGAAACCGGGCACCGCGGGTGCACCGCGCATGAGGTCCGCGAGGTCATGGTTGTCGAACGCGGTCCCCAGCCACTTCACCGACCCGACGAAGTGCAGCCGCCGGGCTACGGGTGACCGGTCGGCTCCGACCAGGTCCATCTCCGGGTCGAACCGGCGGTTCCACCAACCGCCCACCGCTTCGACGTCGGGCCAGGGCAGCGCGCCTGAGACCGACGCGAGTTCCAGCGCCTCGCGGACCAGCGGTTCGACCGCCCTGCCCCGCCATGCCGGCCAGCGGCGTTGCACAAGCCGGAAGGCCGCTTCAGGCCGTCCGCGACGTGCCTGTTCCTGGGCGGACCGCAGCGCGGTGAGATACAGGCGCAGATTGCTGTCGGCGACCCGGTAGAGCGCGGGCTTGCCAGGGCGGGTCGACAGTGGCTCGTCGACAGCGAGTACGCGCTTCTCCTCGACCAGCCGGCGTAGGAGCGGCGACAGCGATCCTGAGCTCAGGGCCCCCTGGCGGCTGCCCGCGGACGCGGCGATGTTGGTGTGTGTACGGTCTCCGCTGCCCACCGCCTCGAGTACCCGCCGGGACTGGTCGGGTGCGGGAAACTCCGCCATCAGCGTTGATTCCGGCACGCTGAACAGCGGCGAGGCCGGGTCGGTGCATTCCTGTTCGATGAAGGACAGCGGCGGAGTTCCGGATGGCCAGTTCCGGAGAATACCGGGCAGCCCACCGGAAACCAGCTGGGCGTCGATCGCGTCGGCCGCGTCCAGACCCAGCGCACGTCCTGTTTCCGCCGGGTTGAGGGGGCCGAGGACAAGGTTGTCGGCCCGTCCGAAGAACGGCCGGTCGTAGGCGGTGAGCCGTTCCATCATATGGATATCGCTGCCGAGGAGCAGGAGGAGCACCGGGCGTCCGGCGAGCAGCCGGTCCCAGGCTGTCTGCAGCGCCCCATCGAACAGATTGTCCTGTTCCGCGAGCCAGGGAAGTTCGTCGAGGACGACGATGGCAGGGGAGCTGGGTAGGACCGAGGCGAGGACACGGAAGGCGTCAGGCCAGCTTCCCGTGGCTCCGGTCGGCACGAGTTCACGATCGGTCGGCAGGGACGACTCCCTGAGGTCCGCGAAGAAGGCGGCCACCGATTCGACAGGTGAGGCGCCCTTGGTCGCGGTGAAGAAGAAATAGGGGACACTGGCCCGATCGCAGAACTCCTGCACAAGGCGTGACTTGCCCACCTGCCGCCGGCCCCGGAGGGCGACGGCTCGTCCAGCGCGGGAGGAGGCCAGCTGATCCAGCCGCTTGCGCAGGAGGGCAAGCTCGGTCGCTCTGCCGACGAAGTCCCACGCCATGAGGGCATCCCATCTATGTAGATGACATCTACATAGATGCATGCTACTGGCGGAGCGCGGGGGATCTGGTTGGCTGGGCGGATGTCACGCCGGGTCCCGTGAGCCAGGGCGACATCCTCGACGGGGCGGGCGCGCTGCTGCTCGTCCAGCACGGGCGGGAGCCGGGCCGTGGTCCGCGGTCGGTGCCCACCGCCTCGAGAACTTGCTGTGACTGGCCGGGTGCGGGAAACTCCGCCATCAGCGTTGATTCCGGCCCGCTGAACAGCGGCGAGGTGGCGTCGCGGGGGTGGGGCACACACCTCGTGACGTTGTCGTCGGTCAACCACCCCAAGGGCCAGGGTGGCTCCCTCCGCCGCCTCGCGACGCACGCACCCCAGCCCCACTCCTTGATCCACGTCCCTATTGTCGGGCGTCCTTACTGAGGCATGGCGTCGACCAGTTTCAGCAGCGTCGCCGCCGGGACGGGTATCCAGTCCCAGACGTCCACGCCCACGTTGATCTGTCGTTCGCTGATCTGCCAGGCGTCGTGTACGTGCCCGCACAGCAGCGGCCGGCCGTCGTCATCGGGACGGCTGTCGACATAGCGGTCGGATTCCGTGTGGTCGCCGCGGTAGGGGAAGTGGGCCAACGTGACCAGCTGGTTGCCGATCCGGTGTTCCCGCACGACTCCGGACGTGTGGACGTCGGCGAAGCCCGCCTCGATGTACCGACGGATCTGGCCGGCGTGCCGGCGGTGCCCGGACCAACAGGAGTCATGATTACCGGCGACGAGAATCTTGTGGCCGTTCAGCGCGGCGACCGGGCCGAGCTTCGCCGGCGTGAGCGAGACGTCCCCGAGAACCCAGACGGTGTCCGTGGCCGCCACCACGGCGTTCCAGCGTGCCACCAGGCCGGCGTTCATCGCCTCGACGTCGGGCCAGGGCCGCGAGGCATAGCCCAGAATGTTCGTGTGGCCGAAATGGAGATCGGCTGTGTACCACGTCGTCACAGAATTCCTGTCATTACCAGTCGGTTCACGGCCAGTCGATGCCGTCGATCAGTTCGGTTGCCGTGACGTCGAGCAGGTCGCTGCGCCCGGTCTCGTCGTATTTGCCGTCCACGAGTTGCCAGATTCGCACCGTCCGGCGGTTCGGATCGGCGACGATCAGTTCGCCCACCCCGTGCGCGGCATAAAAATCGATCTTCGCATAGGTCTCGTCGTCCGGTGACACGACCTCGATGACCACGGCGGCGGTGGAAAGGTACACGCCGGTCGGGTTCCCGCGGTGCAATCCACCGTCGGGTACCCGGTAGTCGTTGCGGCGGCCGAGGTTGAACGGGCCGGTGCCCACAAGCCCGGCGGCCCGCGCACGAATCCGTAGCAGCGCGCTGATCTCGTCGTCTACACGGCCGTGTTCCGCTGATGGGCCCGGCGCAATGTGATATTCCCCGTTCCAGATCTCGTCGAAGGTGTCCTGCCCGAGTGATTCGCGCCGGGCGATGAACTCGTCGAGGATCTGAGGGCGTTCGCCGAGAACTATGGTGCGCATGCCGGACCGCCTCTCCGTGACTTCGTCGACTTCGTCGGCCGAAGGCCGCGAGAGTCTCTCGTGGTCACGCCAGATTATAGATCAATACCGTGCCATCCGTGTCCGAGAGTGTCTCTCGCCGGATCACGCGTTCCGGCGGCGCGCTGCCGGCTCGGTCAGCGACGGCGGTTCATAGCCCGCGTCCGCCATGTTGATCGTGATGCCCGGCGGCACGATCTCGTCGATCCGGTTCAGGACGTCCGGCGAGAGCGTCACCTTGACCGCGTCGAGCTGTGACTCGAGCTGCTCCAAGGTCCGCGGGCCGATGATTGCCGAAGTGACGGCCGGGTGGGTGAGGACGAACGCGATGGCCAGGTGGATGAGGGAGAGCCCCGCGTCTTCGGCCAGGAGGGCGAGCCGCTCGACCGCCTCGAGCTTGGTGGCGTTCGCCGGGAGGGTCAGGTCGAAACGTCCGGGCGTGCGCTGGCCACGGCCGGAGACGGGCAGCTCGGCTCCCTTGCGGTAGCGCCCGGACAGCCACCCGCCGGCCAGCGGGCTCCACGGGATCACGGCCAGTCCATAGCGCTGCGCAACCGGCAGGACCTCGCGCTCGGCACCGCGGGCCAGCAGGGAGTACGGCGGTTGCTCGGACACGACACGTTCCCGGCCTCGCCGCTCGGCGATCCACTGCCCTTCCACGATGGCGGACGGCTCGAAGGTCGACGTCCCGATATAGCGGATCTTTCCTTGGTGGACGAGGTCGCTCAGAGCGCCGAGGGTGTCGTCGAAGTCAGTGCCGGGCTCGGGCCGGTGCACCTGGTAGAGGTCGATCCAGTCGGTCCGCAGGCGGAGCAGGCTGTTCTCGACCTCGCGGATGATCCATCGGCGGGAGTTGCCCCGATGGTTGGGGTTGTCGCCCATGGGTGCGTGGAACTTCGTCGCGAGCACCACCTCGTCCCGCAGGCCCCCGGCGAGCGCCTTGCCGACGATTTCCTCGGACTCACCCTGTGAGTAGATGTCCGCGGTGTCGATGATATTGATGCCCGCGTCCAGAGCGCGGTGAATGATCCGGATGCTGTCGTCATGGTCGGGATTTCCCCAGGCGCCGAACATCATCGCCCCGAGCGTCAGCGGACTGACCTTCACCCCGGTCCGGCCGAAGGCGCGAAGTATCATTGTGCTTACTCTCCTTTAGCGCGACCGGTTCAGAGCGACCGGCAACAGGGGGCGCGGCGTCGCGGGGCTGGGGCGCGTACCCCAACTCCGTTTCTTGATCCACACCCCTGCTGCTGGATGCTCTTAATCAATGAATTTGATCCAATCAAATCGAATTTAATCGAACCCGGCCAGAACGCCAACTGGCCCGTCAAAGCGTGAGCTGGTCCATCGCTCGAAAGATCCGTTCCATGGAGACCGGGTACGGCGTCCGCAGGGTCTGGGCGAAGTAGCTGACCCGTAGTTCCTCGATCATCCAGCGGATCCGTGCCAGCCCCTCGCTGGGCGGGCTGCCCGGTGGGAGCCTGCCCAGCAACTGGTTGTACTCCCGCGTCACCTGTTCGATGTGCCGGGTGCGTTCCCGGTCACGGTTCGGATCGCTCGGCAGCTTGTCCAGGCGCAGTGTGATCGCGGTCAGGTAGCGGACGAGGTCGGGCAGCCGAGCCCAGCCCGTGCCGGCGACGAAGCCCCGATACACCAGGCCGGAGAGCTGGGAGCGCACGTCACTGAGGGCCGCCACCAACGCCAGGCCGGTCGTCGTCCTGAGCTGCCGCTCGATGGTGTGCGCGGTGGCCAGGACCCGCTCCACCTTTGTCACGACATCGATCGCGGTCACGGTCAGGCCGGCTTGGACGATGTCGCGCAGCTTGGTGAACCCGTCGGCATCCCAGGCCGGACCGCCGCATTCCGTGATCAGTTTGTCAACGGCGCAGGCGATGCAGTCATCGAGCAGCTCGGTGGCGTTGCGGTATGGATGATGGCTGAGCGTCAGTTTGGCCTGGTTCGTCAGCGTGGCGTTGATGTCACGGACCGGTGACGGCGCGTTCAGCAACAACAGGCGCCGGGTGCCCTGCCACATGGCGTGGCGGGCGTCGGTCTCGGTGGCGAAGACGCGGATCCCCACACTGTCGGTCTCGTCGACCAGCGCGGGATACGCCCTGACCGGCTGGCCGGCGTGGCGTTGTTCGACGAGCTGGGGGATCGGGCCGAAATCCCAGGTCCGCAGGCCGTGGCGCTCGACACCGTCCGCCACGGCGTTGACCGCCACCCGCATCGTCGGTGCCAACGCCCGGGTAAGCGCGGCGAGGTCCTTGCCCTCGGCGAGAGTGGCCTGTGCCTCGTCGACGATCCGGAATGTGATCTTCAGGTGGTCGGGCACCCGGTCAAGCTGCCAGGCGTCCCTGGGCACATCCACGTTGGCGAGGTGGCCGAGCTCGCGTTCCAGGATGGCGAGCAGTGGTCCGTCCGCCGGTGTCACCGATTCCAGCACCCGCCTGGCGTAGTCAGGCGCCGGGACGAAACTGCGCCGTATCTGCTTGGGCAAGGATCTGATCAGCGCGGTCACCAGTTCCTCGCGCAGGCCGGGTACCTGCCAGTCGAAGCCTTCGGCGGTCACCTGGTTGAGTACCGGCAGCGGGATGCACACGGTCACGCCGTCCGCGTCCGTGCCGGGTTCGAACTGGTAGGACAGCGCCAGGGCGAGCTCGTTATGCCGCCAGACGTCGGGGTAGTCGCGCTCGTCGACCCCGGCCGCGTCGGTCTTGATCAGCATGGTGGTGGAGAAGGCGAGCAGGTCGGGCTGGGTGCGCTGGGTTTTTTTCCACCAGCTGTCAAAGTGGCGCCCGGAGACGACATGAGTGGGGATTCGCTGGTCGTAGAAGTCGAACAGGGTCTCGTCGTCGACCAGGATGTCGCGGCGGCGTGCCCGGTGTTCCAGTTCCTCGACGTCGTCGAGCAGCTCCTGGTTGGCGTGGAAGAACGCGTGGTGGGTCTGCCAGTCGCCCTCGACCAGGGCGTGGCGGATGAACAGGTCCCGGCACAGCTGCGGGTCGATCGCGCTGTAGTTCACCTTGCGGGAAACAACCAGCGGAATCCCGTACAGCGTCACCTTCTCGGACGCCACCACCGCGCCCCGGCTCTTCTCCCAGTGCGGTTCGCTGTATGCACGCCGGACCAGGTGGGGGGCGAGCGCTTCCGCCCATTCCGGTTCGATGCGCGCAACCGTCCGTCCCCACAGCCGGGACGTCTCGACGAGCTCGGCGGCCATCAACCAGCGCGGTGGTTTCCTGGACAACGCCGAACCGGGGAATACCGCGAACCGGGCGTTGCGCGCCCCCTGGTAGTCCTGCTTCTCGGTATCGGCGAGACCGATGTGCGACAGCAGGCCGGCCAGCAGCGAGACATGGATCCCACGGGGGTCGGCGGGCGCGCTGTTCAGCGACATCCCGAGGGTCTTCGCGGCCTGGCGCAGCTGGCTGTATATATCCTGCCACTCCCGTACCCGCAGGTAGTTCAGAAAATCGGCCCGGCACAGTTTGCGGAACTGGTTTCCCGACAGTTCCCGCTGCTGTTCCCCCAGATACTCCCACAGGTTGAGGTAGGCGAGGAAATCCGACTGCCTGTCGGTGAAACGGCCGTGTTTCTCCGCGGCGGCCTGCTGAGCGTCGACGGGACGTTCGCGCGGGTCCTGGATGGACAGCGCGGCCGCGATGACCATGACTTCATGCACACAGCCGTTGTCTTCGGCCGCCAACACCATGCGGGCCAGTCGTGGGTCAAGCGGCAGCTGCGCCAGTTTACGTCCCAGCGGCGTCAGGCGGCGATGCCCACCGGTCTTCGCGGCTCCGTTGGCGGGTTCCGTTTCGACGGCGCCGAGTTCGGTGAGCAGCAACACCCCGTCGGCGATACTGCGCGAATCCGGGGCGTCGATAAAGGGAAATGCCGCGATGTCGCCCAGGTTCAACGCGGTCATGGCCAGGATGACGGACGCGAGGTTCGTCCGCAGAATCTCCGGATCGGTGAATTCCGGGCGGGCGGCGAAGTCCTCGGCCGAGTACAGCCGGATGCAGATACCGTCGGCCAGTCGCCCGCAACGTCCCTTCCGCTGGTTCGCGGATGCCTGTGAGATGGCTTCGATCGGCAGGCGCTGGACTTTTGTCCGGCTGCTGTAGCGGGAGATGCGCGCTGTGCCCGGGTCGATCACATACCTGATGCCGGGAACCGTCAACGAGGTTTCCGCGACATTGGTGGCGAGCACGATCCGGCGCCCGGCGTGGGGCTGGAAGACCCGGTGCTGTTCCGCGGCGGACAACCGTGCGTACAGCGGTACGATCTCGGTATCGCGCAACTGCCGTTTTGCCAGGATGCCGGCGGTATCACGGATCTCCCGCTCACCGCTGAGGAAGACGAGGATGTCGCCGGGGCCCGCCGCGCACAGCTCGTCCACCGCGGCTGTGATCGCTTCTGTCGGGTCGCGTTGGACCGCCGTGGCGGCGGCCCTGCCACCCCTGACGCCATCCGTGCCGCCGGATCCGGCATCGGGGCCGATCTCCGCCACCAGGGGCCGGTAGCGGACCTCGACGGGAAAGGTCCGGCCGGTAACCTCGATCATGGGCGCGCCGCCGAAGTGGCTGGAGAAACGCCGTGGGTCGATGGTCGCCGATGTAATGATCACTTTGAGGTCGGGCCGGCGGGGCAGGAGCTGCTTCAGATAGCCGAGGATGAAGTCGATGTTGAGGCTGCGTTCATGGGCCTCATCGATGATCAGCGTGTCGTACTGGTACAGCGACCGGTCTGTCTGGATCTCG
The DNA here is from genome assembly GCF_917627345.1 of Protofrankia sp. CiP3. Lineage (NCBI taxonomy): Bacteria > Bacillati > Actinomycetota > Actinomycetes > Frankiales > Frankiaceae > Protofrankia > Protofrankia sp. CiP3. The sequence goes on from NZ_CAKJTM010000076.1 coordinate 14,740, forward strand.
GCCAGCAGGATGCCGTCGGTCATCAGCTTGATCAGGCTGTCGCCGCCGACCTGATCGGCGAACCGCACCTTGTAGCCGACTATCCCGCCTGGTTGCCCATCGGGTTCGCCCAGCTCCGCCGCGACCCGTTCCGCCACCGCCCGTGCCGCCAACCGGCGCGGCTGGGTGTGGCCGATCAGCCCGCGTACACCGCGTCCCAGCTCAAGGCATATTTTCGGCAGCTGCGTGGTCTTTCCCGAGCCGGTTTCGCCGGCGAGGATGACGACCTGGTGGTCCCGGATCGCGGCGAGGATCTCGTCCTTTTTCTGGCTGACCGGTAGCGCTGGGGGATAGGTGACGGCTGGCACACGCGCGCGCCGCCGCTGCACGCGCAGCGCGGCTGTGTCGATGTCAGCGGTGATCGTGGCGAAGGCGGCTTGACGAGCTTCGGGGTCGCGTATTTTGCGCATGCCGTCGATACGGCGCTGCAGACGGCGCTGATCACGCACCATCAGATCGGGCAGTCGTGCGGCCAGGGCGGTGGGCGGAGGCATCGGGAAGCAGCGTCCAACGAAGTATGGATGGCGGGCAAGGGGCAACGGGTACCGACCCGTTGGTCAAGTGGCCGTCGGCCGTCGGGTATTCCCGGTGTCACGACCTACTCAATCAGGATGAAGGCCCATCATGTCCGTGCTCGCTGTCACCCGGTGCAATGCCAGCGGTCCCCGAGCGAGGAGGATGGGCCGGCGGTGGGCATGGGATGGGTGCCGCCTGGAGCCCGGTGGAGGTCCCGGGCGGGCGGGCTGATCACGTGGGCGGTCGAGTAGCTGATCGAGCATGCCGTCACCGCGGTGGCGGTGTGACGGCCGGGCCTGCGGTGACGGCGGGCATACGGTGGCAGGGGGGCGGCAGCGTGGCCGCGGAACCCGGCTGGTGGGACGCCCTGTGGGGCGACAGCTGACTGCTGGGGTGACATCCAACTGCTGAGTGACATCCGGCGTGGGAAAAGCGCGGCCACCGTACACAGCGGCCGCGCTTCCCAGGTTAGAGCGACCGGCAATAGGGGACGCGGCGTCGCGGGGCCGGGGCACGCACCTCACCGCGTTGTCGTCGGTCGCCACCCAACACCAGGGTGACTCCCTCCTCCGCCTCGCGATGCACGCACCCCAGCCCCGCTCCTTGATCCACGCCCCTATTGTCGGTCGCTCTTAGCGTGTCCAGATGGTTACCTGCGCATGTGCGTCCTGATCAGTTCCGGCCTGTTGTCCTGTTCCGGTCTTTAACTGTCGCGGCGCACGACCCGGCGAGCGGTTCGCCGTCCTGTGCGCCGTCCTGTGCGCCGGGCAATCCGGCGGGAGCGTCCAAGCATCGTCGTCTCTCCCTCTGTCGCGCTGCGCGAGAATTCAGATCGTCGCCTTTTCCGCCTTTGCCAGCGCCTCGGCCTCGCGGGCTTCCACCAGGCCCAGCGATACCAGGTCGAGCGGACTGATGAACTCCGAGGCGAGCCGGAATCCGCCCGCTCGCGCGATCGAGTCCCGCAGCGGGATGGCCCACCGGTGCTCAAGCAGGATCAGCGCGGCCGCGGTGTCCTCGGGGATCTCGGCGAGCACGTCCCAGGCATCCTCCTCGCTGAACACCCCACCCCGTTCGGCGGCGGTCCGCGCACCGCGTTCGGCGCCTGCCCGCATGCCGGCCTCGCCGCCTTCGCCGAGCCCGACGAGCGCGCCCACCAGGGCGCCGAGCTCGACCTGTTCCTCGTCGGTCAGCTGGCTGCCGCGTACGGCGGCGACATCGCCGTCGGCGTCCTTCTGGACGACCAAGGCATCGACCACCCGTACAAGGTCGTTGTCACGAAGCCGTTGCAGCTCAGCCTGGATCTCACCACGGAAATCAGGCTGCTTGAAACCGAGTACCAGGAGTTGGACGGGTCCGATCGTCATGTCTGTTCCCTCCTCGCCCACCGTTTTCAGCGGTCATGTGAACGATGGGCTTCTTTCCCGGCCGGAGTCCTCACCCCAACCGGGTGAGTCGCCGTCCGCCAGCGGCGCCGGTCTGTCGCTGCCGCCGTCTCCCCAGCCGACCGTGGCTGGGCCGCGTGCCGGGGCGTACGCGGCCTCGCGGGGCATATCGCCACACAAGTACTAGATGTTCACCCGATCGCTGCCGGTTGTCCGCGGTCGGTCGGAACAATATGTTGATGGCAGAGCCGCCAGTAGTCATCTTTGGTCCCGGTACGCACAGCGACAGTTGGTGGGCGCTTCTGCCCACCGCCGACGTCCTCCGTTCTCCGCATTTCAACGATCTGCTTACCCTGGTGGAGCGCGCAATGGCGAAACAGGAACCAGGCCGTCCGTTCATCCTCACGCTTGACCATCGCGGCACACGTGAACCAGGCACCAGGGCACGGGCCTCGCGCCATGACGGTGCCGTCCAGCACGCCAGTTCGGTATGTGTACGGGCTGCCGTTGAGCAGGATTAAGAGCGCCCGAGGAGAGGGCGTTCGATCAGCGAACAGCTCATCCGCGCCCGGTCCGGCAAGGCGGCGGAGGCCCCGGTAGCGGTGTTCTGCTCCGTCATGCCGTGGTCAGCCAAGACCGCCGACAACGGTGCGTTCGCCGATAATGGGCAGCGGCCCGGTGTACACATCGGCGTAGCGTGAGTCCTTCCGGACTTCGTACACCCAGCTCTTGCTGACCGTGACACCGCGGGCGGCCAGGAAGGCCAGCGCCTCGCTGGCGGACCCGTTGGTCTGTTCCAGCGCATGCACGATGGCCTCCCGTTTGTCCGCGGCGTCCAGCGTCAGGGAAGGTGCGACCTTGCCGTCGGACATCCCGGCGCCCTCGCCGTCAGGGTCGTTACCCGCCAGGTGAGCCACTGTGGGCTGGGAGGTGAAGAGCGGCATGAGATCGGCGACGGCGCGTTGGGCGTCCCGTTGGGTATCGCGTTGGGCGTCCCGTTGGTGAGGAACACCGAATGTGTCATCAGCTGGCTGTCCGGCCGGCGCTGTGCGGCCGCCGGCAGCGCGGTTCTCGGCGGTGCGGCTGGCAACCCGGATCTGGCGCATGAGCAGTTCGTAGGATCCCAGCAGCGCCAGCGCCGGCCAGCCGGCGATGACCCGGGCGGTCAGGTTGGGTTCGGCGTGCAGCACGTTGGCGGCAAGGGAGGCGAAGGCACCCATGGTCAGCAGGAGGTAGGACAGCCAGGAGCGGCTCCGGCCGGCACGCCGGTCCGCCAGCATCGTCATGGACGCGGCCAGCATCAGGCCGTCCACGCTGAACGGGATGACCGCGGCGGCCGTGGCGTCCTCTCCATGGTCCAGCGCGACGCCCCGCATGTGCCGGTAGGAGACGAAGGCCGCTACCGCGGCGACGGTGACCACGGCCGCGACCGTGGCCGCGCCGATCGCGCGGTCCGTCCACCCCGCCCGTGCGTCGGTATCCGCACCTGGCCGGTTGTCCTCCGCTGACCCGAACACGCGATCCCCTCCCACTGTTGAGACTCCGCTGACTGAAACAACGTGTTGCGTGACCACATCGATAGCCTGCCACCCACTCGCGCCCACATCACACCAGGGCGTCCTTTGCCGGCGGACCCGTACGGTCCGTGCATGTCACGTCATGCCCGGTCTATCCGGCGCGGCGGCGGTGGTGTCGTCGAAGCCCGTGATCCAGCTGGTCATCGCCCAGCTGGAGACGTTCGGGAGGACTGGTTATCCACCGTGTGGGGGTCATGTGCCGATCGGGGAACGAGCGCCGGGCACCGCGACGACACGCTGGTTGGCTGGTGGCGGCTGAGGAGATCAGGCAACGAGCCAGCCCGTGTATCCGGCAAGCTGCCAGCAGTCGGCAGGCCGCGGCTCGTGACACGGGCCGTGACATGAGCCGGGGCAGTTCCACAGGGGTCGCACTGAGCCGCGGATGGCGGCAGCGGGCCGTCCATCGATGGTCGTGCGGCTCCACGACCGGCTCACCGGCAGGCGAGGCCCGTGGGGACGCCAGTCCGGATCAACGCCTGACGAGGCCTCGCCGTGGAGCGCGGACAGCGTGAGCTCAGAACCCGGGGAAGACGTGCCGCAGGTCGTCCAGGGTGATGGTAGCGCCCGTCAGAGTCACGGTGGCCGGGGTGTGCGCGGCTGCATGCCGGCCGGTGACCAGCCGCAGCCACCACTCCGCCGGTGCGTTGAGGACCGCGTCGGGCTGATCAGGCTCCTCGCTGGTGAGCGTGACCGTGTCGCCCAGGCTGAGCCCGAAGGAGCGCCCGGGCGCGGTGGTGCGGACCGCGAGCGTGGCGTGCCGGTCGCCGAGGGCGCCCGGCCGGCCGAGGAAGCCGATAATCATGCCGACCTGGTCGAGGAGTGGCTCGATCGCGGCCGGCGCCAGGACGGCCTCCGGGTCGAAGGCGACTTCGACATCCCAGGTGTGGTGGGTGAACTCGGAGAGCCGTAGGCCCGCAGCGGTCGCGACGTCCACCGGGGCGGGCAGGAAGCCCAGATCGATCCGCAGCTCGTCGCGGGTGGGCGCGTCGAGGCCTTCGTAGCAGATGGTCAGCTTCTCGTTGGCGGTGATGAAGTCCTCGGCGCGTTCGGTTGGCGACAGCGCGTCCCAGCGCGCCCAGACCGACGTGTTGAAGTCCGCGGCGGGCACGCCCGTGCCGTTCAGCGCGCCTTCCATAGTGGCCAGCGTTATCTCCGCACCGCTGCCCAGATGGCTGAGGACCTGGGACACATCCCACTGTGACGCCCCGGACGGCCGGGAGAGGCCGTCCGCGGCAAGCCCGCGCACCACGGCGGTCACCTGGTCGTGCCCGCTGCGCAGCGCATCGATGATCTGGTCGGCACGATCGGTCATGTTCGTCTCCGAGGAAGGTAGGCCGGGCACCCAGTCGCCAGGGCGCTTTTCGCGTCTGTGGACTGCGATCTGCCAGTAGGGTTTACCACACTGA